>DXBF01000050.1 GCA_019116705.1 Candidatus Gemmiger avistercoris | reverse complement strand
CTTATGCCAGAACCGGCTGTACAGCAGGTGCAGGGTGGTGTGCTCCATGCCGCCGTTGTACCAGTCCACGGGGCTCCAGTATTCGAGGGCCTCCTTGCTGGCGATGGCCTCCTTGTTGTGGGGGTCGCAGTAGCGCAGGAAGTACCAGCTGGAACCGGCCCACTGGGGCATGGTATCGGTCTCCCGCCTGGCGGGGCCGCCGCAGCAGGGGCAGGTGGTGTTGACCCACTCGGTATGGCGGGCCAGCGGGCTCTCGCCGTCCTCGCCGGGTTCAAAGTCCTTGATCTCGGGCAGGCGCAGGGGCAGTTCGCTCTCGGGCAGGGGCTGCCAGCCGCACTTTTCGCAAAAGACCATGGGGATGGGTTCGCCCCAGTAGCGCTGGCGGCTGAACACCCAGTCCCGCAGCTTGAAGTTGACCTGCTTGTGGCCCTTGCCGTTCTCCTCCAGCCAGGCGTACATCTTCTCCTTGGCGTCCTCGACGGACAGGCCGTCCAGGAAGCCGGAGTTCACCAGCGTGCCGGTGGCTACGTCGGTAAAGGCTTCCTTATCCAGATCGCTGGCGGTCTGGCCCTTGACCACTTCCACGATGGGCAGGCCGAACTTTTTGGCGAATTCCCAGTCGCGGGTGTCGTGGGCGGGCACCGCCATGATGGCGCCGGTGCCGTAGGTGGCCAGCACGTAGTCGGAAATGAAGATGGGCACCCGCTTGCCGTTGACCGGGTTGACGGCTTCCACGCCTTCGATCTTGACGCCGGTCTTTTCCTTGTTGAGCTCGGTGCGCTCGAAGTCGGACTTGCGGGCGGCTTCCTCCTGGTAGGCGGCGATGGCCTCGGGGTTGCGGATCAGGCCCGCGTCCACCCACTTTTTGATGTAGGCGTGCTCGGGCGAAACGACCATATAGGTGCAGCCGAACAGCGTATCGGCGCGGGTGGTGTAGACCGTCAGCGTATCGCCGGCGGTGGTATCGAAGTTGATCTCGGCGCCGTGGCTGCGGCCGATCCAGTTGCGCTGCTGGGTCTTGACGCGCTCGATGTAGTCCACATCCTCCAGGTCGTCGATCAGGCGGTCGGCGTAGGCCGTGATCTTGAGCATCCACTGGCTCTTGACCTTCTGCACCACGGGGCTGCCGCAGCGCTCGCAGACGCCGTTGACCACTTCCTCGTTGGCAAGGACCACCTTGCAGCCGGTGCAGTAGTTGACGGTGGTGGCCTTTTTGTAGGCCAGCCCGTGCTTGTACAGCTGCAGGAAGATCCACTGGGTCCACTTGTAGTAGTCGGGGTCGGTGGTGTTGACCTCACGGTCCCAGTCAAACGAAAGCCCCAGCGCCTGCAGCTGGCTCTTGAACCGCGCCACGTTTTTGGCGGTGACGATCTCGGGGTTGATATGGTTCTTCAGGGCGTAGTTCTCGGTGGGCAGGCCGAAAGCGTCCCAGCCCATGGGGTACAGGACGTTGTAGCCGCACTGCCGCTTTTTGCGCGCTACGATGTCCAGCGCCGTATAGCTGCGCGGATGGCCCACGTGCAGGCCCGCCGCCGATGGGTACGGGAACTCCACCAGCGCGTAGAATTTGGGCTTGCTGTGGTCGATCTCGGCATGGAAGGTGTGCTCGTCCTGCCAGACTTTCTGCCACTTGGCCTCAACAGATTTGAAATCGTACTTCACTATCGTTTCTCTCCCCACTGCGGCCGCTTTATTCGGCAGCCTCTTGATTTTCTTCCATCCACTCGCCGGCAGGCACCGGGGCTGCGTCGGCCCAGAGGTGCTCCAGGTCGTAATAGTCGTGCGCCTCCTGCGTAAAGACGTGCACGATGACGCTGCCGTAGTCCAGCAGCACCCAGCGCTTGCCGTCATGGCCTTCGGTGCGCAGCACGCGGACGCCCTGGCGCTCCAGCTGGAACTCCGCCTCGTCGGCCAGGGCCCCCACATGGGTGGTGGAGGTGCCGGTGGCGATGACGAAGTATTCGGTCACGGTGGTCAGATCCTCCACGGCCAGGATGTGGACGTTGAGGGCTTTTTTGGCGTCCAGCGCGCGGGCCAGACGGATGGCAAGTTCTCTGCTCTCCATAGTAAGGGTTCTCCTGTTTCAGAAATCAGGCGGCGGAGTCACTGGAACTGTCCCCGGAACTGCTGTCCGAGGAGGCGCTGGTGCTCTCGCTCTCGGTCACGTCGACGACCTGGTTGGAGCCGTCGAGGTTGTTGTTGTGCTGGGCGTCGTCAGCTTCTTCCATCAGGCCGCCCATGACCTGGATGTTGGGGTCGGTGGCGGTGAAACCGCTGACGTCGAAGCCCAGTTCGGAAACGCTGTCGCAGACATTCAGTTCGCTGGCGTCCACGGGGCCGGTATTCTCGCGGAAATACTGGTTCAGAAGATCCGCGTCCTCCTGGCGCGCCGGGTAGACCACCGATTCGTCGTTATACTTTGCCCCCATCTTGACCGGCATCTGGCAGATCATGATCTTGGAGGAATCCACGTGGAGCAGGCTGACCGCAAAGCTGATGAGCTGGGAAGCGCTGAGGTCGGTCTCCATATAATTGAGGACCGCCGGGGCCAGACGGGCCACGTCCCAGATGTTGCCGATGCTCTTGAGCTTGCGGAACAGCGCCGCATAGAACTGACGCTGCATGTTCAGACGGCCGATATCGCCGTCCGGGTAAATCTTACGGGCACGCAGCAGGAACTCCATCGCTTCGCCGTTCAATGTCTGATAACCGGCCCTGATAACGCTGTCGCCTTCGCCGATAGCGGCATAATCCACGTCAAACGGCACGTTGATTTCAACGCCGCCGAACAGGTCCACCAGTTCGGTGAGCATCTCCAGCCGGATGGTCATATAGCCGTCGATGGGCACCTGCAGCTGGTCGGCCACCAGTTCGCAGAGGGCCGCCATATTGTTGTTGTTATCCGATCCCTGGGTCTTGGCCACCGAGTTGATGCGGTAGTTGCTGGCCACACTGCGGTCGGTGCTGACGATCGTATCGCGGGGGATCTGCAGCATCTTGAGTTCGCCCGTCTCGTTGTTGAAATGGACGTAGAGGATCATATCGGTCATGCCGTCGTTGACGTTGGAATCATTGGCGGCGCCGGCGGAGAGGTTCCCGGTGCTGGAACGGTCCACGCCGGTGACCAGGATGTTCAGTTCCTTGCCCTGGAACTCCTTGGGCGTGTTGATGAGTTCGCTGAGGGTGATGCCGCTGGGAGGCGCGATGGAGGCCATGATGAAGGCGTAGGCGCCGCCGAAGATCATCAGGATGATGAGGAAGGTCACCAGCAGGATCTTCCACCAGCGGCCTTTCTTCTTGGGCTTCTTGCCTTTGCCGGAACCGTCGCCGCCCTTTTTGCCCTTGCCGCTCTTTCCGGCAGGGGGGACGCCGCCGTCCCGGGGGGGCTTGCCGCCGTTACCGCCGCCGGCCTTGCCGCCGTTTTTGGACGCGCGGTAGGTAGATTTTTCCTGCGGGGCGTCCGCCGGGGCGCGGCGGGCCGTGAGGTCCTCCTCCATCCGAATACCGCCCGCAACAGGGGGCTTTTCTTCCGGGCGGGGCGCCTGACGGGGCGCGGCGCTTTGCCGGACCGTGCGCTGCACCTGCTGGCGGGAAGCCGTGTTCACGGTGCGGCGCTGGGCCGGGAAGCGCACGGTGTTGCCGTATTTGCGTTCGGCTGCCGCGCGGTAGGCCATCGCCTGGCGCTGGGCGTGGGTCAGTTCCCGCGGGGCTTCCGGCTCCTGCACGGGCGGGGTCAGTTCCTCCGCCGGCATCGGTTCCGGCTCCTGCACCGTCTGAGGGGGCGGGGTCTGGCGGATCGTGCGGCCCTGCGCCATGCGCACAGGCTGCTGCAGCCCCCGGCGCTGGGCGTTCTGGTTGGCCATCTGCTGGGCGCGGCGGCGGGCGGCTTCGTACTGATCCTGGTCCGACAGCCCGGAACCGGCGGCACCCTGCCGCCCGGACGCGCCGTTGGTATGGAGTTTACGCGGTTCGCTCATGGGCGTTTTCCTCCCTGTGTTCAGCGTTTTACAGTCGGGGCGCAGCCTGTCAGCGGTCGACCTGCGCCTTTTGATACTCGTAAGCGGCCACGCTCTCGGGGTCGAGGGCGCCGCCTTTTTCTTCTACAAAATCAATGCTCTGCTTCAGGGCCCGGCACAGAGCCCGGTCCAGATCTTCCATTTCCAGGGCGCGCAGTTCCTCCACGCCGGGCCAGTCGCGTTCGGCGCTGGTCATATCGGCCAGATAGAGGATCTTGTCCAGCAGGCTCATGCCGGGTTTGCCGGTGGTATGGCAGCGGATGGCCGAGAGGATCTCGGGATCGTCCACGCCCCAACGGGTCTGCGCCAGAATGGCGGCGGCGATCCCGTGCCAGATGGCGGCCGGGCGCGCCGGGGCATTTTCTGCTATTATAGCATTGTCGGCAAAAATCTGCAACAGTTCCGCCCGGGGCAGTTCCTTGGCGCTGTCGTGCAGATAGGCCGCCACAGCCGCTTTTTCGGGGTCTGCGCCCCAGCGCTGCGCCAGCCTGACTGCCATTTTTTTTACATTTTTGGTGTGCGTCCAGCGTCTGGCGCTCAGGCGCGGTTTGACCAGACGTTTGGCTTCCTCTGTTGTCACGGCGCTTCCTCCTTGCCCGGCTGCGGGGCGTTTGCAGGGCGGTAAAGGCCCTGTTCCTCAATAATGCGCAGCACCGGCTCCGGCAGCAGGGCGGGCCACCGGCTGCGCGGGATCCTGCCGCTGCGCAGGTCGCTGGATGCGCAGGGGTAGCTGACCGCCCCGGCAAACAGCACCCGGCCCCCGGCTGTTTCCGTCAGGCGGCGGGCGGCCTGCCGCAAGGCGCCGTCCTGCCCGGGGGCGCGGCTTTCCACCACCAGGGTGCACCTCTGCAGAATTTCCTGCCAGCGGCGCCAGTGGGTGAAACTCAGCAGCATATCGCCGCCCACAGCAAGGTAGAGGTCCGCGCCGGGGTAGCGCCCTGCCAGCATTTCCAGCGTATCGACGGTATAGCTGGGCCCGGGGCGGCAAAGTTCCCAGTCGCTGATTTCCACCACCGGCGACGCCGCCGCGAAGCAGGCGCACATGGCAAGGCGCACCGCGCCGGGGGTGGCGCTGGCCGCCTTGTGGGGCGGCACGCCCGCGGGCATGACGACGGCCTTGTCGGGGCGGACCAGCGCCAGTGCGGCCCGCAGGTTGTTCATATGTCCGTTATGGGGCGGGTCAAAGGTCCCGCCGAACAGAAGGATCTTCATTTTCTAAAGAAACTATTACTATCGGCAAACCGTCTCCATCGGCGGACATGTGCCGACGATGGAGACACCTACAGGGAAATTTGGACCAAAATTGTGTGCGAGGCCAAAGGCCGAGTGCGCGGTTTTGGCCCAAATTTTGTCGAAGAGGAATCCAAAGGGGGAAATACGAGCGTCAGGCGCAGCCGGTCTCCGGCCTAAGAGCCGCCGCTGACGCGGCGGTTGGCCTCCGACACGCCACTGCGGTGTCAGTGCGCGAGTGTTTCCCTCTTTGAGGGCTCAGCCCAGCAGCGCGGCGTAGGCGCTCTCCTTGGGTTTGCGCTTGAACAGCACGAATTTGCGGCCGATGACCTGCACGCAGTCGGCGCCGGTGGCTTCGCACAGCGCGTCGGCGGCTTCCCGCGGGGTATAGCTGCTGGTCTCCAGCACTTTGAGCTTGATGAGTTCCCGGGCGGCCAGACAGTCGGCCACGCCCCGGATGAGGGTCTCGTCGATCTCGCCTTTGCCGACGAGGAACACGGGTTCCAGAGAGTTGGCGGCGCCGCGCAGGGCGGCGCGCTGCTTGCTGTTGAGCA
The DNA here is from genome assembly GCA_019116705.1 of Candidatus Gemmiger avistercoris. Lineage (GTDB taxonomy): Bacteria > Bacillota > Clostridia > Oscillospirales > Ruminococcaceae > Gemmiger > Gemmiger avistercoris. Next base: position 23,899 of record DXBF01000050.1, on the reverse strand, counting down.
TGGGGCACTCCTTTTTATACGTCAGGTTTGTTTCCGTCCTGTTTCAAAAAGCGGGCGGTGCCGTTGCCGCCCCTTTTGACCCTTCCAAGAACGCGGGCAGCCCGGCGGCCAGCTTTTCCATGGCGCGGCCGCGGTGGCTGACGGCGTCCTTTTCTGCGTCGGTGAGTTCGGCGTAGCTGCGGCGGGTGGTGTTGGGCGCAACGGCCCCGCCGGGCAGGCCCACATAATCGGGCACGAACAGCGGGTCGTAGCCGAAGCCGTTGGTCCCGGCGCGTGCAAAGGCGATGGAACCGGGGCACTCCCCTTCCACCGTCAGGGTACGGCCGCCGGGCAGCATGAAACACACCGCCGAAACGAACCGCGCGGTCCGCTGCTCCGTCGGGATCTCCTCCATCTCCCGCAGGAGTTTGGTGTTATTGGCGTCATCATCGCCGTGACGTCCGGCATAGCGGGCGCTGTAAACGCCGGGCGCGCCGCCCAGGGCGTCCACGCACAGGCCGGAGTCATCGGCCACCGTGGGCAGGCCGCTGGCCTTGCAGAAGGCTTCGGCTTTGATGCGGGCGTTCTCGGCAAAGGTGGCGCCGGTCTCCTCGGGGTCCAGGTCGACGCCCAGTTCCCGCAGACTTTTGACCTGATGGCCCATCCGTTCCAGGATGCGGCGCAGTTCCTTGAGTTTTCCGGCGTTGTTGCTGGCGGCACAGATCAGCATATCAGGCTTCCTCCTTGCGGGTGGGGACCTCGGGCAGCAGGGATTCCACAAAGGTCTCGGCGTCAAAGGGCATCAGGTCGTCGATCTTCTCCCCCACGCCCACAAAGCGGATGGGCAGGCCCAGGTTCTCCCACACGCTGACGGCGCAGCCGCCCTTGGGGGTGCCGTCCAGCTTGGTGAGCACCACGCCGGTGGCACCGGCGGCCCGGCAGAATTCCTCCGCCTGGCTGATGGCGTTCTGCCCGGTGATGGCGTCCAGCACCAGCAGCACTTCCAGGCTGGCTTCGGGGCTGGCTTTCTTGACGCTGCGGGAGATCTTGCCCAGTTCGTCCATCAGGCCCTTCTTGTTGTGCAGGCGGCCCGCCGTGTCGGCAATGACCATGTCGTAGCCGCGGGCCGTGGCGCTCTGCACCGCGTCGAAGATGACGGCGGCGGGGTCGGCCCCCTGCCCGGCCTGCACCAGCGGCACCCCGGCGCGGTCTGCCCAGAGTTCCAGCTGCTCGCTGGCGGCGGCGCGGAAGGTATCGCCCGCAGCCAGCATGACTTTACGGCCCTGCTCTTTGTACAGGCGAGCCAGTTTGGCGATGGTGGTGGTCTTGCCCACGCCGTTGACGCCGATGACCAGGATCACCGCCGGACGGCCGTCCAGTTCCATGGGGTAACGGGGGGTCAGTTCCCGGCAGATGATGTCCCGCAGGGCGTCCAGCGCTTCCTCGCCGGTCTTGAGGTGGTTTTCCTCCACCGCGTCCCGCAGTTCGTCCACCAGGCGCACGGCGCACACCGGGCCCACGTCGGCCAGGATCAGCTGCTCCTCCAGGTCGTTATAAAGGTCGTCGTCGATCTGGCAGTTGGTCAGGGTGTTGAGGATGTTCTGGAAAAAGCCGGTGCGGGTCTTTTCCAGGCCGCGCTTCATCTTCTGCTGTTCTTCAAACTCTTTGTCCGAAATGTTGCGTTTCTTAAAGAAAAACATGGGGCCCTCCTTGGCAGACTGAAAATAGAAATTCCGTCCGCGCCGGCGGACATGCGCCGACGGCGCGGACACAACCAGGGAAATTTAGCCCAAAATTGTGTGCGAGGAGCCCGCGACGAGTGCGCGGTTTTGGGCTAAATTTTGTCGAAGGGGAATCCAAAGGGGGAAACAGGCGCGTTAGGCAATTGCCGTGCGCGACTGCTGCCCTCTTTGAGCGTGAGCGCGTCACGAGATCAGTTCGGTGCTGACGTTTTCGAGGTCAAGACGCAGGATCTTGGAGACGCCGTCCTCCTGCATGGTCACACCGTAGAGGACGTCGGCGGCTTCCATGGTGCCGCGGCGGTGGGTGATGACGATGAACTGGGTGTTCTCGGTCATGCGGCGCAGGTACTGGGCGTAGCGGGTGACGTTGACGTCGTCCAGCGCGGCTTCGATCTCGTCCAGGATGCAGAAGGGCGCGGGGTTGACGTTGAGGATGGCAAAATAGATGGAGATGGCCACCAGCGCCTGCTCGCCGCCCGACAGGGCGCTGAGGTTCTTGATGACCTTGCCCGGGGGGGAGACTTCGATCTCGATGCCGGATTCCAGCACGTTCGCTTCGTCCGAAAGGTAGAGCCGGGCATGCCCGCCCCCGAACAGTTCCCGGAAGATCTGGCCGAAATAGCGGTTGATCTGCTTGAAGCTGGTGGTGAACAGTTCCTCCATCTCGCTGCAAAGTTCGGCGATCATCCGGGTGAGTTCGGCCTTGGCCTTTTCCACGTCGGTGACCTGGGCTTTGAGGAAGTCGTACCGTTCCCTGACCTCTTTGTACTCGTCGATGGCGCCCACGTTCACGTTGCCCAGGGCGCGGATCTTGCTGCGGGTCTCGGCCACCTGGCGGCGCAGCTCGGTCAGCGACTCGAAGGGCACGCAGAGGGCGCGGGCCTCGGTATCGGTGAACTGGTATTCCTCCCACAGCTTGGTGTTGGTATCGTTGAGTTCCGCCTCGGCGGCGGCGCGGCGCTCGGCCAGACGGGCCATCTCGCCGCTCATGCGCTCCCGCTCGTCGGTCAGGGCGCGGTTCTCCTGCCCCAGGCGGGCGGCGGCGGCCTCGTTTTCCATGCGGGCGGCGTTGGCCGTGCGGATGCGCGCCTCGGCGGCGGCGATCTTTTCCAGGTTTTCCTTGCGGGTCTGTTCGATCTGGGCCAGCTTGGCGGCGTTGGCCTCGATGCGCGCGCGGGCGGCCTCGATGTTGGCCTGCAGTTCCCGTACCCGGGCTTCGGTCTCGCCGGTGCGGCTCTGCAGGGTCTGCAGCGCCGCTTCGTGCAGGCTGACGTCCTTCTCGCCGGTCAGGCGCTGCATCTGCTTTTGGGACAGTTCCTCGCTGATGCGCTGCCGTTCGCTGCTCAGGGCGCCGCTGCTCTCGCCCAGGCGGGCCAGTTCTTCGCTGTACCGGGCCAGTTCTTCCTCGGCTTTGCGGCGGTCCTCCCCGGCGCGGGCGCCCTCGGCCCCGCTGCCGGCAGCCGCCTGCCCCTGGGCCTCGATCTCCGCCTGCAGGGCGGCCAGGGTCTCGCCGTACTGGGCGGCGGCCTTGTTCAGACGTTCCAGGTCCAGGCTGGCGCGCAGCCGTTCGGAGGCGGCGTTCATGCCCTCGGCTTCGGCCCCGGCCAGCTGGGCCGAAAGGTTGTCCACCTCGGCCTTGCGGGCCTGCAGTTCGCGGCCGGCTTCGGCGTGCTTTTCAGCCAGCTTGCGCAGGCGGGCGCGCAGGGTCTCCAGTTCCTGCTTGCGGCTGAACACGCCCACGCTGCGGGCCGTGGAGCCGCCGGTGAAGGAACCGCCCGCGTTGATGACCTGCCCGTCGCGGGTGACGATGCGGTTGCGGTAGTTGAGGTTTTTGGCTACCGCCGAGGCTTCGGCCAGGTCCTCCACCACGATGATGCGGCCCAGCAGGTTGTCCACGATGGCGCGGTAGCGGGGGTCGGCTTCGACGAGGTCGGCGGCCACCTCCGCGGTGCCGGTCAGGCGGCCGGTGAAACGGCTGCCCTGCACGGTATCCAGCGGCAGGAAGGTGGCGCGGCCCGCCTTTTCCTCCTTCAAAAAGGCGATGGCGGCCCGGGCGCAGCCCTGGTCCTCCACCACGATGTTCTGCAGCGCATAGCCCAGCGCCGTCTCGATGGCCACCTCGTAGCCTTTGTGCACGGTGAGGATGCCCGCCACCGGGCCGATGACGCCCCGCAGGCGGCGGCCCCCGGCGGCCCGCATGACGCTCTTGACGCTCTGCTGGTAGCCGTCCATGCTGCGTTCCAGTTCCTCCAGGATATGGATGCGCTGTTCGGTGTTGGAGCGCTCCCGGTCGGCTTTCTGCAGTGCGTCGGCGGCTTCGGCCTGCTGGCGGCGGCGGCTTTCCAGCTTGAGCTGGAGCCCCGCCTTGATGTTCTCATTGCGGGTGACGGCCTCCTCGGCTTCCTGCAGGCGGCGGGCGGCGCGGGCCGTTTCGCTCTCGGTGCGGGCGGCGGCCTCCCGGGTCTGGGCGGCCTGTTCCTCGGCGGAAGCCTGCCGTGCCCGGGCGGCCTCGGCGGCTGTCCGGGCGGCAGCCTCCCGCACCTTGGCGGAGGTAGCCGTGTCCTGCAGGCGGGCCATGGCGGCGTCTACCGCGTCCCGGCGGCGGCCGCTGGCGGCGGCTTTTTCTTCCAACGCCTGCAACTCGCCCCGCAGGGCGGCGACGCCTTCATCCAGGCGGGCCATCTCGTCCCGCAGGGCGGCGATGGCGGTGCGGTGTTCTTCCTCCTCCCGCTCGATGCTCTCCCGCCCTTCCCCGGCGCGGGCCAGTTCGGCGGCGGCTTCGTCGATGCGGAAACGGTCGTGTTCGCTCTCGTTTTTCAGCACGGCGGCTTCGCTCTCGCTGCCGGCGTTGGCTTCGGTGACGGCGCGGATGTCGGCGTTGGCCTGTTCCACCTGCAGCACCAGGGCCTGGGCCTGTTCCCGCAGCGCGGCGCTGCGGGCGTCGAAATCGTCCAGCTGGCGGCTCAGGCGGTCGTAGTCGGCCTGGGCGGCCTCATACTTGCGCTGCTGGTCCCGCAGGGACTCGTTGGCGCGGCGGATGGCGTCCACCCACAGCGTGACTTCCAGGCTTTTGCGGGCGGCCGACAGTTCCAGGAACTGCTGGGCCTTCTCGCTGTCCCGCTTGAGGGGGCCGACGCGCTTTTCCAGTTCGCCCAGGATATCCCGCAGGCGTTCCAGGTTGTTCTCGGCGGCGGCCAGGCGGTGCTCGGCCTCATTTTTGCGGTAGCGGTACTTGGCGATGCCGGAGGCTTCCTCAAAAATCTCCCGCCGTTCGGAGGACTTGGCGCCCACGATCTCGGCGATGCGGCCCTGGCTGACGATGGCGTAGCCGTCGCGGCCCAGGCCGGTGTTGAGCAGCAGTTCGTACACATCCTTGAGGCGGACGTTCTGGCCGTTGATGGAATATTCGCTGTTGCCGCTGCGGTAGTACCGGCGGCCGATGGAAACTTCCTCGGCGTCCATCTCCAGGCCATGGTCGCTGTTGTCGATGGTCAGCGTGACCGCCGCATAGCCCATGGCGCCGCGGGTCTGGGTGCCGCCGAAGATGACGTCCTCCATCTTGCCGGAACCGCGCAGCTGCTTGGAGCTGGTCTCGCCCAGCACCCAGCGGATGGCGTCCGAGATGTTGGACTTGCCGGAGCCGTTGGGCCCCACGACGCCGGTGATCCCGCTGCCGATGGTGATGCGGGTGCGGTCCGGGAAGGACTTGAACCCCTGGATCTCCAATTCTTTCAGGCGCATGCTTTCTCCTTACCCTTTTGCCTGCAGGGCGCGCAGCGCTTTCTGCGCGGCGTGCTGCTCGGCGGCTTTCTTGCTGCGGCCCACGCCTTCTGCCAGGCGTTCGCCGTCGCGGTAGACCGCCACGGTGAACTGTTTGGCGTGGTCGGGGCCGGTCTCGCCCTCGACCTCATAGCGCAGATGGGCGCCGGGGCGCTGCTGCACGACCTCCTGCAAGCGGGTCTTGTAGTCGTCCTCCGCCGTCTTGCCTTCGCTCAGGAAGGGCAGGATGAAATTGCGGGCCGCTTCCAGCCCGCCGTCCAGGTAGAGCGCCGCGATGACCGCCTCGAAAGCGTCGGATACGACGCTGGGGCGGCTGCGCCCGCCGCCCAGCTCCTCACCGTGACCCAGGCGCAGGTAGTCCCCCAGGCGGATCTCCCCGGCGAACTGGAACAGCGCTTCCTCGCTGACCAGGCTGGCGCGCATGCGGGTCAGTTCGCCCTCCGGCCGGTCGGACTGGTGGAACAGATAGTCCGCCGCCACCACCGAGAGCACGCTGTCGCCCAGGAATTCCAGCCGTTCGTTGTGGGTGGTGGGGACTTTGCTTTCGTTGGCGTAGCTGGTGTGGGTCAGCGCGATGCGCAGCAGGGCGGGGTTGCGGAACTGGTAGTGCAGGACCTGCTGCAATTCTTCGGGTTTACGGGTAGGCACGGTGGGTCCATCCTTTCTTGGGATACATGGGTTGCGGCGGTCAGTGCGCGTCTGCTGCCCCTGTTGAATCCTTAAGGGCGTTCAGCGCGGTCTGCATGGTGCCGCACAGGTCGTTCCGGACGCAGATCTTGGCCTGGCGGATGGCGTTCTTGATGCCCTTGGCGCGGCTGGAACCATGGGCCTTGATGACGGGTTTGGCCGCGCCCAGCAGCGGCGCGCCGCCCACTTCCTCGGAGTCCAGCATCCGCTTGAGCTCCTGCAGGCCGCCTTTGATGCCCAGGTAGCTGAGTTTGGTGACGAGGTTCTTGAGGAACACTTTCTTGAGCAGCGAGAGCAGGGTCTTGGCCACGCCCTCGGTAAGTTTGAGCACCACGTTGCCCACGAACCCGTCGCAGACCACCACGTCGGCTTCGCCGTCCATGATGTAGCGGGGCTCGATGTTGCCCGCAAAGTGGATGCAGGGGTTCGCCTTGAGCAGCTGGTGGGCTTCCCGGTAGACGGGGGTGCCCTTGGTGTCCTCGGCGCCGTTGTTGATGAGCGCCACCTTGGGGTCGGGGCGGCCCATGACCTTCTCGGCATAGACGCTGCCCATGGTGCCGAAGGCGTTGAGCATCTCGGCCCGGCATTCGGCGTTGGCGCCGCAGTCCAGCAGCAGGAAGTCCTGCTTGGCTCCCGGCATCGGGGTGGCCAGGGCCGGGCGCTTGATGCCTTTGAGGGTGCGCACGATCAGGCTGGTGGCCACGTGCAGCGCGCCGGTGGACCCGGCCGAAACGAAGGCGTCGCCCTCGCCGTTCTTGAGCATGGTCAGGCCCTTGACCATGCTGGAATCGGTCTTGTGGCGGGCCGCCTTGACGGGGTCGTCGTGCATGTCGATGACCTCGGTGCAGGGGATGATCTCAAAAGGGGAAAGATCGATCTTGTTTGCGGCCGCACAGTCCCGCAGGGCCTGCTCGTCCCCCAGCAGCGCCAGGGTCATGCCGTCGCCGAATTCGGCCGCAGCCTGGGCCGCGCCCTGCAGAACACACAGCGGCGCGTTGTCGCCGCCCATAGCGTCGATCAGGATCTTCATGGTTTGTCCTCCTCTACCCATTCATTCATAGCGCGCTGCGCGGCCCGCGACAGCGCGGCGTAGCGTTCCCGCTTGTCGCGGATGGCGTCGATGTCCGGCGTGCGGGGCAGGATGCCCATGTTCGCGCCCATCGGCTGGAAATCTTTGTTGGGGGTGGTGATGTAGCGCAGCAGCGCGCCGCACATCGTTTCGGCCGGGGGTGGGGGCAGCGTGCGCCCCTGCAGCCGGGCCAGGATCTGCCGCGCCGCCAGCAGGCCGCTGGCCGCGCTTTCCATATAGCCTTCAAAGCCGGTGATCTGCCCCGCAAAAAAGACGTTGGGGTGGTCTTTGAGGAACTGCTGCTCCGTCAGCACCTGCGGGCTGTCCAGGAAGGTGTTGCGGTGCATGACGCCGTAGCGCACGAACTCGGCGTGTTCCAGGCCCGGGATCATCGAAAAGACCCGTTTCTGCTCGCCCCATTTGAGGTTGGTCTGGAACCCTACCAGATTGTACAGCGTGCGGGCGGCGTTCTCGGCCCGAAGCTGGACGTTGGCCCAGGGGCGGTGGCCGGTGCGGGGGTCCCGCAGGCCCACGGGCCGCAGCGGGCCGAAGCGGATGGTATCGGCCCCGCGGGCGGCCATGACCTCGATGGGCATGCAGCCCTCGTACACGGTCAGGCCGCCGTCGAAGTCGTGCAGCGGCGCGCGCTCGGCCGCCACCAGGGCGGCGTGGAAGGCCTCGTATTCCTCCTTATTGAAGGGGCAGTTGAGGTAGTCGGCCTCGCCCCGGCCATAGCGGGAGGCGGCGAACACCTTTTCGCAGTCCAGGCTTTCCGCCGTGACGATGGGGGCCACCGCGTCGTAGAAGCTCAGCCGCCGGTCGCCGGTGAGGGCCGCGATGGCCGCGGCCAGCGGCCCTTCGGTCAGCGGGCCGCTGGCCACCAGTACCGGCGCGCTCTCGTCGAGGGCGGTGACCTCCTGCCGGTGGACCGTGATGTTGGGGTGGCTTTCCACCAGCCGGGTCACTTCCCGGGAGAACTGGTCCCGGTCCACGGCCAGCGCGCCGCCCGCCGCCACCCGGGCGGTATCGGCGGCGGGCAGCAGGCTGCTGCCCAGGGCGCGCATCTCCAGCTTGAGCAGGCCGGAGGCGGAGTCCGGCCGCTCGGCCTTGAGGGAGTTGGAGCAGATCAGCTCCGCAAAACCCTCGCTTTTATGGGCCGGGGAGAACCTGACGGGCTTCTGCTCGTACAGGTCCACCTGCACCCCTGCGCCGGCCAGCCAGAGGGCGGCTTCGCACCCGGCCAGCCCGGCGCCTATGATCGTAACTTGCATGGTTCCTCCAGACTTTTCCGGGCCGTCACCGCCGGGCACGCCCCTGGTCCTGCTTTACTTCTTTTCCATCGGCTTGACGAAGCCGCAGCCCTCCTTGGCGCAGTAGAGCTGGCCTTTCTTTTTAAACAGCGTGGCGCCGCACTGGGGGCATTTTTCCGGCACCGGCTCGTCCCAGGTCATGAAATTGCACTGGGGGTAGTTGCCGCAGCCGTAGTAGATGCGGCCCTTGGCGCTTTTGCGCACCAGCATGTGGCCGCCGCACAAAGGGCACAGGCCGCCGGTGTCCTTGACCAGCGGGTGGGCGTTGCGGCACTCCGGAAAGCCGGAGCAGGCCACGAACTTGCCGTACCGTCCCGACTTGATGACCATGGGGCGGCCGCATTTTTCGCAGATCTCGTCGGTGGGGATGTCCTCCACCTTGACGCGCTTGCCCTCCATATTCTTTTCGGCTTCCTCCAGGCTTTTGGCAAAGCCCTGGTAGAACTCGTCCACCGTCTGGACCCAGTCGGCCTTGCCGGCCTCCACCACGTCCAGTTTTTTCTCCATCTCGGCGCTGAACTTCACGTCCACCACCGTGGGGAACTGCTCGAGCATGACCTGGTTGACAGCCCGGCCCAGCGGCGTGGTCCTGAGCTTTTTCTGGTCCTTCTCCACATAGCCCCGGTCCACGATGGTGGTGATGATGGGCGCATAGGTGGAGGGGCGGCCGATGCCGTTTTCTTCCAGCGCATGGATGAGGGTGGCCTCGGTGTAGAGCGGCGGCGGCTGGGTGAATTTCTGGTCCGCCGTCAGGGATTTGAGCGCCAGTTCCTGCCCTTGCTCCAGGGCGGGCAGGGCGGTCTCTTTCTTCTGCTTGTCGTCGGTGGATTCCTCATACAGCGCCGTGAAGCCGTCGAAAGCCACCCGGAAGCCCGAGGCGCGGAAAAGGTAGTCCCCCGCCGCGATCGTCACCGACACGGTATCCTGCACGCAGTCCGCCATCTGGCTGGCCATGAAGCGGCTCCAGATCAGGCGGTAGAGCTTGGCGGTGTCGCCGCTGATGCTCTGCTCCACCTCGTCGGGGGTCAGTTCCGGCATGGAGGGGCGGATGGCTTCGTGGGCGTCCTGGGCGGCGGTGGCGGAACGGGACTTCCACTTGCGCTGGGTCTTGCAGACGTAATTGTCGCCCCAGCGTCCCGCGATGAACTGCCGGGCGGCTGCGGCGGCCTCGTCGGCAATGCGCAGGCTGTCGGTACGCATGTAGGTGATCAGACCTACGGTGCCGTGGCCCGCGATGTCCACGCCTTCATACAGCGTCTGGGCGGCGCGCATGGTGCGGGTGGCCGAAAAACCGAAGGCCCGGCTGGCGTCCTGCTGCAAGGTCGAGGTGATGAAGGGCGGCGCGGGCTGGCGGCGGCGCTTGCCTTTTTCCAGTTTGGCGATGGTGTAGGCCTTGCCGTCCAGCGCCGCCACGATGGCGTCCGCCTGCTGCTTGTTGGTGACGGTCAGTTTCTTGCCGTCGGCCCCCGCCGCCAGCCGTGCCACGAAGGTGGTCCGGCTGCCCTGGGGGTGCAGGGTGGCGTCGATGTTCCAGTATTCGTCGGGCTTGAAGTTTTCGATCTCCACCTCGCGGTCATGGATCAGCCGCACGGCCACGCTCTGCACACGCCCCGCCGAAAGGCCGCGGCGCACCTTGCGCCACAGGAACGGGCTGAGTTTGTAGCCCACCAGACGGTCCAGTTCCCGCCGGGCCTGCTGGGCGTTGAACAGGTTCATGTTGATGGCCCGGGGGTGGGCCATGCCCTCCTGCACGCCTTTCTTGGTGATCTCGTCAAAGGTCACCCGGTTGGGTTCCGACGGGTCCAGGCCCAGGATGTTGGCCAGGTGCCAGCTGATGGCCTCCCCTTCCCGGTCCGGGTCGGTGGCCAGCAGCACGCCGTCGCACTTTTTGGCCTCGGCTTTGAGCTCCTTGACCAGCTTCTGCTTGCCCTTGATGGTGATATATTTGGGGGCGTAGCCGTGCTCGATGTCGATGCCCAGCTGGCTGGCGGGCAGGTCCCGCACATGGCCCATGCTGGCCGTCACTTTATAGTTCCGGCCCAGGTATTTGCCAATGGTCTTTGCCTTGGCAGGGGATTCCACAATGACCAGTTTTGCCACAGTCTCTTCCTCCTGTTCTTTCTGACCGGGGCCCCGGCCCGCAGTCACAATGCAATATAACGCCGTCCCGGCAGGGCGGACGCACCGCCGTACAGTTCCAGTTCGGTGCAGGCCGCCAGCACCCGTCCGGCAGGCAGCCCGGTAGCGGCACACAGGGCGTCCACGCCCTGCGCGGCAGGCCCCAGGCAGGCGTAGACCGCCCGGGCGTCGGGGCTGACCGCTTCCGGCGTGAAGGCCGCCTGCTCCGGCACGGCGGCGTCCGCACACAGGTCCAGGCAGTCCAGCGCGTCGGACGCCTGGCACAGCGCCCCGGCCCGCCGGGTGCGCAGCAGTTCGTTGGTGCCCTGGCTCAGCGCGCTGTAGATGCTGCCCGGCACCGCCAGCACCGGGCGGCCGTAGCGCTCGGCATGGCTGACGGTGTTCAGGGTGCCGCTGCGGGTGCGGGCTTCCGCCACGCAGAGCACCTCGGCCTGGGCGGCGATGAGGCGGTTGCGCGCCAGAAAAGTCCCTTTTGTCTTGCCCGGATACCCCGGGGGATATTCGCTGCACACGGCCCCGCCGCCTTCCTCGATGCGGCTGCGCAGGGCGTGGTTGGCCGCAGGGTAAGTCTTGTCGATGGCCGTGCCCAGAAACGCGATGGTGGGCATGCCCGCTTCCACCGCGGCGCGGTGGCCCTCGCTGTCCAGCCCGTCGGCCAGGCCGCTGACGATGACCACCCCCGCCTTGGCCATGGCCAGTGCCAGGTCATAGGCTGCCTGCCGCCCGTAGGGGTCGGGGCGGCGGGTGCCTACCAGCCCCGCGTAGCGGCGGCCGTTGAGGCAGGCCGGGTCCCCGGTGACGTACAGTGCCAGGGGCAAATCGGGCAGGGCGCGCATCCGCGCCGGGTAGGCGCCGTCGTCGGGGGTCAGCACGGCCACCCCTGTCAGCAGGCAGTGGTCCATGCATTCCTCGTAATCATAGGGGCTGGTGCAGGCCAGCTGCTCCGCCGCCGCATCGCTCAGGCAGGCGGGCGGCATCGTCTGCCTGCCGTGCAGCGCCTCGTACAGTTCTACCGGGTCCGGCCAAAGATCCAGCAGTTCCCGGGCATACTGGCAGCCGGAGCCGACGGCCCCGGCCAGCCAGAGCCAGGCCAGTTTCTTGTCCATATCACACCCCGCGGAAATGCCACAGCAGCACGCTGCCCGCCACACCGGCGTTCAGGCTTTCGACCCGGTCGGTCATGGGGATGCGCACCGCAGCGTCGCAGGCCTGCACGGTGGCGTCCTGCAGGCCCTGCCCCTCGCTGCCGATGACCACGCAGAGCCCGCCGGGGAAGTCCGTCCCCGCCTGTTCCAGCGGGCGGGAGCGGTAGAGCGCGGCGGCCAGACAGGTCACGCCCCGCTCCCGCAGAACACGCAGCGAGGCGGGCAGGTCGCCGGTATGCAGCACCGGCAGCCGCCCCGCCGCCCCCATGGAGGATCGCAGCGTTTTGGGCGAAAACGGGGCGGCGCAGCCCGGCCCCAGCAATACAGCGTCAAAACCGAAGGCCGCGGCGCTGCGCAGCAGCGTGCCCACGTTGCCGGGGTCCTGCACGCCTTCCAGCGCCAGCAGGCGGCGGGCCGTGGCCAGGGTATCCGGCGGGGGCGTGGGGATCTCGAACAGCACGAACGCACCCTGGCTGGTTTTGGTCCCGGCCAGTTTTTCCGCCACCGGGGGCGTCACCGGCGCCGGGTCCAGCGCCGCCAGTTCCGGGTGTTTGCGCAGCGCAGCCTCGGTGGCATAGGCCGCCCGGGGCGTGCAGCTTTTGGCCAGTTCCAGGCAGAGTTTGGGCCCCTCAGCAAAGAAGAGCCCCTCCGCCGCGCGCTGCTTTTCGGAGTCGCGCAGGCTGCATGCGTATTTGATTTTAGGATTTTCCCGGCTGGAAATCAAGTCTGTTCGCATAAAAATTCCCGTTTTTCCTTATTTAATAAAGCGCCCCGCGGGCCAGAGCCGCCATGGTATGAATTTCTCCCTGATGCAAGAAAGACGCATGCGCCTGCGCGCGTGCGTCTCTTTGTTTTCTATTACAGCGCTTTCTTTGCGGTCTCGACCAGCGCGTTGAAGCTGGCGGCGTCATGGATCGCCATTTCGGACAGCATCTTGCGGTTCAGCTCGATGCCCGCTTTCTTGAGGCCGTTCATGAAGGTGGAGTAGTTCATGCCCTGGGCACGCACCGCATTGTTGATGCGGGTGATCCACAGGTTGCGGAACTGGCGCTTCTTCAGCTTGCGGCCGACGAACGCATAGTTGCCGGATTTCATGACGGCCTGCTTGGCCATGCGGAAATGCTTGGACTTGGAGCCGTAGTAGCCTTTCGCCAGTTTGAGAGTCTTGGCACGACGCTTGTGCGTCATGGTAGCGCCTTTGATACGAGCCATATTTCTATCTCCTTTATACTCTGGGTGTTACTTCTGACCTTGGGTGCTTTGCAGCATCAGCCGCCGTAGGGCATCATCTTGCGGACGGTCGCCTCGTTGCTCTTGTCGACGTACTTGGGCATACGCAGGCCGCGGGTGAGCTTGGTGGTCTTTTTGGTCAGGATATGGCGGCGCTTGGACGCGTTGCGCTTGATCTTGCCGGAAGCAGTCATCTTGAAGCGCTTCTTGGCGCCGGACAGGGTCTTGAGCTTCATTTTAGCCATTGTTGTTTCCTCCTGAAGAGTCGTTTTTACTTGTTGGGGGCCTTGGGCGCCGGGGACATGAACATCATCATGCTGCGGCCCTCCAGTTTGGGCTGCTTGTCGATGACGGCCTTGCCCGCCAGCGCCTCGGCGAAACGTCTGTGGACGTCCAGACCCAGGCTGGTGTGCGCCATTTCGCGGCCACGGAACCGGATGCTGACCTTGATCTTGTGACCCTGCTGCAGGAATTTGGCTGCCTGGTTCACCTTGGTATTGAAATCGTTGGTGTCGATGTTCAAAGACAGGCGGATCTCCTTGAGTTCGACCACTTTCTGGTTCTTCTTGGCTTCCTTTTCCCTCTTCTGCATCTCGAACCGGTATTTGCCGTAATCCAGGATCTTGCACACCGGCGGCTTGGCCTGCGGCGCGATCTTGACCAGGTCCAGATCGCGGTCGATGGCCATGCGCAGGGCGTCGCGCGGGCTCATGATGCCCATCTGCGCACCGTCCGCACCGATCAGGCGGATCTCCTTGTCGCGGATCTGCTCGTTGATTTCCAGTTCCTTGGTATTGCTGTTGCTGGCGATTGGAACACACCTCCCACAAGTGTATGATAGAATGACAAAAGCGGCTGCCATAAAAGCAGCCGCCGAACACACAAAATCACGCACCCGAAGTGCGGTTTCCGTATGACCCGGGATGGAACATCCGCAAGGTGAGCCGACGGCATACTGCCGGTTGCTGCTTTTTTTACAAGCAAGAGTTTAGCATACCGGGGGGCCTTTGTCAAGCGTTTTTTCGCAGCGGACACAAAATTCCCTGCCGGAAAGCCCGGGCCCGCCGCCCCCGGCACGCGCGGGCGCCGGCTCTATGGCAGCGGACCGGCCTTTTCGCCGTGGTGTGCGCCGCGCTGAAAGAAATTCCCCGATTCATATAGCCAAGAGCCGCGGAATATGGTATGATAATAAGCTGAAGACTTGTAGTGTGTGCAAAATTCAGCAAAGAGGAGTCTTTTGCATGAGCGAACATCCAAAACTGCGCGTGGCGCTGTTTTTCGGCGGCGTATCCAGCGAGCACGAGGTCAGCTGCGTTTCGGCGGCGGCCTGGCTGCGCGCCCTGCGCGAAGAGCCCTGCGCCGCGCGCTATGAAGTATTCCCCATCGGCATCACCAAAACAGGCCGCTGGCTGGCCTGCACCCCCACGCCGGAGGCCATGGCCGACGGCAGCTGGGAGCGGGACCCCGGCTGCGTGCCCTGCGTGCTGAGCCCGGACCGGCAGGACCACGGCGTCTGGCTGCTGCGGGATGGGCGCGCCGACCTGGTGCCCATCGACCTCTGCGCGCCGGTGCTCCACGGCAAAAACGGCGAGGACGGCACCATCCAGGGCCTGTTTGAACTGGCCCGCATCCCCTACGTGGGCTGCGGCGTGCTGTCCAGCGCCGTCTGCATGGACAAAGTGCTGGCCAACACCGTGATGGACGCCGCCGGCGTGCCCCACTGCCGCTGGACCAGCGCCACCCGGGCCGAGGCGGAAGCCGGCCGCGAAGCCGTACTGGACCGGGCTGAACAGATGCTGGGCTATCCCATCTTTGTAAAACCCGCCAACGCCGGTTCCAGCGTGGGGGTGAGCAAAGCCGCCAACCGCGCCGCGCTGAGCGCCGCGCTGGACACCGCTTTGCGGGAGGACGACAAAGTCGTCTTTGAGGAGTTCATCGACGGGCAGGAGGTGGAATGCGCCGCCATCGGCAACCCCGACGACCCTGCCACCGTCGCCGCCACCCGCCCCGGCGAGATCCTGGCGGGCGCCGAGTTCTACACCTACGACGACAAGTACAAGAACGGCGTTTCCCAGACCGTGATCCCCGCCCATTTGAGCGCGGAAAAGCTGGAGGAAGTGCGCGCCCGCGCCCGGGAAGCCTACCTGGCCCTGGGCTGCACCGGGCTGGCCCGCTGCGATTTCTTTGTGGAACGGGGCACCGGCCGGGTGCTGTGCAACGAACTGAACACGATGCCCGGCTTCACGGCCATCAGCATGTACCCCAAGCTGATGGAACACGAGGGGCTGACCTTCTCAGCCCTGGTGGACCGGCTGCTGCGTCTGGCGCAGGACCGCCGGAAGGGGGCTTACTGATGGATACACGGCCCATCGGGGTCTTTGACAGCGGGCTGGGCGGCCTGACCGCCGTGCGCCAGCTCCGCCGCGTGCTGCCCGGAGAGGACATCGTCTATTTCGGCGACACCGGGCGGGTACCCTACGGTTCCCGCACCCGGCAGACCATCATCCAGTACGCCCGGCAGGACATCCGCTTTCTGCTGGAACAGGGCGTCAAGTTCATCATCGCCGCCTGCGGCACCGTTTCCTCCACCTTCCCGCCGGAGGAAGCCGCCCGGCTGCCGGTGCCCTACACCGGCGTGGTGGGGGCCGCTTCCCGGGCTGCGGTGGCCGCCACCCGCAACCGTAAAATCGGCATCATCGGCACGGCGGCCACCATCCGCAGCGGCTCCTACGCCGCCGTGATCCGGGATATGATGCCCGACGTGGCCATCACCGCCAAAGCCTGCCCGCTGTTCGTCCCGCTGGTGGAAAACGGCTATGTGCAGGACGGCAACCCGGTGACAAAACTGGTCATTGCCGACTATCTGGAGGAAGTGCGCGCCAGCGGCGTCGACACGCTGATCCTGGGCTGCACCCACTACCCGCTGCTGAAAAAGATGATCGGCGATTATATGGGCAGCGGGGTCGCCCTGATCGACTCAGGCAAGGTGACGGCCCAGGCGGCGGCCGCCGCGCTGGCGGACCTGGATCTGCTCAACGGCCGCACCGCCGGGGGCACGGCCCATTACTATGTCAGCGACACGCCGGACGATTTTGCCGAGCAGGAGATGCTGTTCCTGGGCGCATACGCCGGCGGCCCGGTGGACCGTATCGCCATTGAATCCTATTGAGGACATCTGAAACTATGGAAGAAAATTATCTCATCACCATCAAAGGCACGATGGAACAGGACGGAAAAAGCGACACCGTGGAGTTGATGACCCACGGCGCGCTGGTCCACAAGGAAGGCGCCTACTACATCATCTACAAGGAGACGGAGGCCACCGGCTACGAGGGCTGCACCACCACCGTCAAAGTGGCGGAGGACGCCCGCAAAGTCTCGATGCTGCGCTTCGGCAAGGTCCCCAGCCAGCTCATCGTCGAAAAAGGCACCCGCCACCTGTGCCACTACGAGACCGGATACGGCGCGGTCAGCCTGGGGGTGGCCGCCGACGTTATCGAACACGAACTGACCGACCACGGCGGCAGGCTGAAATTCAGCTACACGCTGGATTCCGGCGCCGAGAGTTTCATCAGCCGCAACCTGGTGGACATCACGGTGGACCCGCTGCCCGCCCCCGCCGAATGACGCAAAAGACCGGAGGTTTCATGAATATGGACTATCAATACTACAATCCCCGTCAGGCAGCCTTGACCGAGGCCCGCACCCTGCTGACGGACGCCGTCCGCGCCGCCATGGCGGACGGCAGCCTGCCCGAAGCCGCACTGCCGGATTTCATCGTGGAGATCCCCGCCGACGTAAAAAACGGCGATGTGGCGTCCAACCTGGCCATGGCCGGGGCGCGGGTGTTCCGCAAGGCCCCCCGCCAGATCGCCGAGGCCATCACCGCCAAGCTGGACCTGAACGGCACCCTGTTTGCCGGGGCGGACATTGCCGGGCCCGGCTTCATCAACCTGTTCCTGGCCCAGGACTGGTTCACCAGCGTGCTGCGCGCCGCCTGCTCCAACCCCGAGTACGGCCGTACCGACGCCGGCGCGGGCAAGCGCTACAACGTGGAGTTCGTTTCGGCCAACCCCACCGGCCCCATGCACATGGGCAATGCCCGCGGCGGCGCTCTGGGCGACTGTCTGGCCGCCTGCCTGGACTGGGCCGGGTATGATGTGACCCGGGAGTTCTACATCAATGACGCGGGCAACCAGATCGAAAAGTTCGGCAAAAGCCTGGCCATCCGCTACCTGCAGCTGTACAAAGGCGAAGAAGCCTGCCCCCTGCCCGCCGAGTGCTACCAGGGCGCCGACATCGTGCAGCGCGCCAGGGAATTTGCCGAAGCGAACGGCGACGCTTACGTGAACGCCGGTTTTGAGGAACTGAAAAAGGCGATCATCGCCGACGCGCTGCCCAAGAACATCGCCGGGCTGCAGCGCGACCTGGGCAAATACCGCATCCAGTACGACGTGTGGTTCCATGAGAGCGACCTGCACGCCAGCGGCGCGGTGCAGGCTGTGGTGGACAAGCTGCTGGAGACCGGCGCCTGCTACAAGGCCGAGGACGGCGCCATCATGTACCGCAGCGCCCAGTATGCCGCCAAATACGGCGTTGCCAACAAGCGCAAGTCCGAGGACGGCGGCGAGGAGGAAGCCAAGGACGAGGTGCTGGTGCGCGCCAACGGCATCCCCACCTACTTTGCCGCCGACATCGCCTACCATTATAATAAGCTGGCCGTGCGCGGCTTCGACAAAGCCATCGACGTGTGGGGCGCCGACCACCACGGCCATGTGGCCCGCATGAAGGGCGCCATGGACGCCATCGGCCTGAACGGCGAACAGCTGGATGTGGTGCTGATGCAGATGGTCAACCTGATGCGGGACGGCAAGCCCGTGCGGATGAGCAAGCGCACCGGCAAGGCCATCACGCTGACCGACCTGCTGGACGAGGTGCCCATCGACTCCGCCCGCTTCTTCTTCAACCAGCGGGAGAGCACCTCCACGCTGGACTTTGACCTGGACCTGGCCGTGCGCAACGACAGCGAGAACCCCGTCTACTACGTGCAGTACGCCCACGCGCGCATCTGCTCCCTGCTGAAAAAGCTGGAGAGCCAGGGCGTGGCCTTCGCGGGCGGCAGCCAGGTCAGCGCCGGCGTGCTGACCGATCCCAGCGAGCAGGCCCTGCTGCGCCTGCTGGCCGCCTTCCCCGCCGAGATCGTGGCCGCCGCCGACAAGTACGACCCGGCCCGCATCACCCGCTACTGCATCGACGTGGCCACTGCTTTCCACCGCTTCTACAACGCCTGCCGCATTCTGGACGCCGAAGGCGCTGTGCAGCAGAGCCGCATCGCCCTCTGCCTGGGCGTGCGCGGCGTGATCCACAACATCCTGACCATGTTCAAGATCAACGCGCCGGAATCCATGTAAGCCCTCTGCCGCCGCTTCCGCGCTGAAAAGGCGCCGCAAAAAGCCGCCGCTCCCCAGGGAGCGGCGGCTTGTCTTATACGACCCCAACATATTTATTGTACCACGCACGGATAGACTTTTCAACCCTTAATATGTACAAATAATTCCTTCCAACCTTGTGGAATCTGCGAATAGACGCAAAGGGCCCGCTGTGGTATAGTATAGTCACAGAAAGAAAACAGCCGGAGATAAGGAGTTAAGAACTCCAAGAGAAGCCACTTTCCAAGGTTCCCACACAAAGACCGATCGTGAACAGATTGACATCTTAAAGATTTTCAAACTTCTTCATGAAAGGTTCTGGATGATCCGGACGGAAAGTTTCTGATCTTGAAAAAGCTGTTGATAAAGAAAGATCAAAACCAGATTTTCCGATCAAAAAAACGAAAGTTTCAAGAGAAGAAAAAATGGAAAAGAGATTTCTTATCCAACAAGTTTTCCTCAAGATCCAAAGAACGACCAAAACGATCAGAAAAGAAACTTTTCAAAAAGAACAGAAGAAAACTTTAAGGACTCCAATCCAGCAGCACGAGGGCAGTAAGGGCAACAGGAAAGATGATGTAAAGGCCGCCGGCAGGATTCGTAAGAAAGGAGGCTCAAGTCCAATGGCAAACTTTAAAGATCCCATTCATCACCGGCGGGCCTGGGCCTGCTGACGCGAAAGAACCACATCAAAAGCCGCAGGTCATAACCTGTAAAAGAAATTTTTCTCGATGGTTTGGTTCACAACAAAATGTGTTAGCAGTCCCAGGAGCCCGTCAAAACAGACCCCTGGCATTGAATATAGATTAGGATGAAAGAAGGCTGGTAAAGAATGAAAGTCCTTACACCGCCGAACAGGAGATTCCTGAATTTCACCTGATCCACAAGGAGATACTCCAATGTACTAGAGTTAAGAGGTTTTACCTCAGCATCAGACCCATACCCCAGGAACGATCTTCCTTAACCGCAAAGATTTGCTCCGTTCCACAAATGCTTTTCAGCAAATAACGAACTTGAGAGTAAGCTTTTCACAACGGTATATCCAAGATCCTGAAAGGGTTAACAATTCGCATAAAGATAGGATGAGGTACTCATGACGATGAGTAAACAGTCCGAAAAATAACGAACAAGGGTTATGAGGCTATGACTCCGAAGAAGTAAGACCGCCGGGACCTTACGAAAGTAAGGTCCCGGCTTTTTGGTTGGCGGTTGGATACAAGGCCGTTCCGCTTCTGCGTACAGCGGGACGGCCTTTTGCGTGCGCGGCCGAAAGCCGGGCAGCGCCCTGCGGGATGCCGCCGCCCCGCGGGATGCTCCGGGCCAGCGGGGAGACGCCGACGGGCTGCTGACGAAACTGGGCGCGCTGTTCCAGATGCGCTGCCCGCCGTGGATCGAGGTGGATCTTTCCGGCTGGGCCCAGGGGCAGCCCCCGCAGGAGACCTTCGAGACCGTGAAAACGGCCATCTTCCAGCGGCGGGTCCTTTCCTTTTGCTATTTCGGCAGCCGCGGCAAAAGCGAAACCCGCACGGCGCGCCCGATACGCCTGGTGTTCAAAAGCCGGGACTGGTATCTCTATGCCTTCTGCCTGCTCCGAAAGGACTACCGCTTTTTCAAGCTGACAAGGATCCGGGACCTGGCCATGCAGGAGGAAACCTTCCCGCCGGAGCCCGTGCCGGAAAAAGTGGCGCCGTCGCTCCGGCCCGAACGCACCGTCACCGTGACCCTCAAGTTCGACAGGGCGGCAGCCTTCCGCGTCTACGACGAATTCACCGCCCCCATCACCCAGGACCCGCAGGGGGACCTGTATGTGCAGGCCGAGCTGCCGGAACACGAGCGGCTGTATTCCCACCTGCTCTCCTTCGCCGATCAGGTGGAGGTGCTGGCCCCGCCCTCTGTGCGGGAAGAATTGAAGGCCCGGCTGCAGAAAATGCAGGAAAAGTACAAAACCTGACGCCGGGTATCTGGTTTTCTCTGGTATACTCCTGCCCGTGGAAAGGTAACATACCGCCGCGCAAAACAAACCAGAAGGGCCGGACGCTTAACAGCGTTCGGCCCTTCTGGTTGTTGTTATCCCGTCAGGCGGCATTCCACAGCGAAAACTGCCACATCACCGCGTCCAGGCACCACAGAATCGCGAACAGCGGGTAATGGCTCATCAGCCAAAAGCCTATTCCCACTGGCATCGGCGGTAATACGACCCCCAGCGCCATCCCCGTCAGCCAATACAGCAGCCCTGCGGCCAACAACAGCGCTATGGCCCGCAGCAGCCACCGGGCAGGCTTGGGAAGCCGGAGTTTTGCTGTTTGCGCAGGCAACAAAATATCGAGGCACCCCAACAGGAAAAACAGTAAGACGCCCCAGAACAATGGCTCTGCCAGAAAAACACGCGGCCCAACCAACAAAATCGCGGGGCTCCCCTGCGGAAACAAACGGTTCATCCAATAGGCGTCAGTGTAGAAATTGTTCCCTGTTGGCAGAAGCAGACACACGATCGTTACGACCGCCAACAAAATACCACGCGGGACAAGGGCCCGGCGTACACGCTCCCTCTTCACTGGCACCTCCTGACCGCATTTTCCTATCAACATCTTATTGTGTTTACATTTTACACTACCTCGTGCAACTGCCTCAATGTGTAATCAGAAAGACCACTTTGAGCGCTATAGTCAATAGGAATATTATACACAACACCCACTCGCGGGCCTCCATAATCCGGTGGCCAAACAGGGAGCCACTCGCTTGGCGTTGTATATGTTGTTCCATACTGGATTTCACCAAATTCTTTCGATTGTTCCATCAGTTTTCCGCCATCTGCAGGGTCACCGATAGTACCAATCTGATTTGCTTGCGCCGTTGCATTATGAACACTATCATATGGTGCCATCGTATGAATTTCCCGATCCAAACGGAAAGAAATTATGTCATACATACGGAATGTATTGTTATAGTACTGAACATTGTAGACTATGGTCGATGTAAATGTGATGAAATTGTTGTCTGGAAAATTAATTATCCCCATATCACGAGGAGCAATTCCGCTCATTCTCTGCTTAATTTGCCCGACCAAATTTTTGTTTTGTTCCAGAGATTCTTCCGTCATATCTGGAATCCATACAGTTGATTTTGAGGTTACCGCACCATCTACCGAACGGGGCCGAATCGTTTCTTGCACCACCGGCACCTCAATGGTTTCCGTACCGTTTGTAATCGTCGCCAAACTATATGTTTGGTCCACACCTATAGTAGTGGCATCTGCAAGCACGTTTGTCGACACTCCACAAAACATGCCAATCATAGCTATACACGCCACCAATTTTTTTATCCGTTTATCCACTTTTCTCACTCTCCTTTGCAAAAATTTTGTTCGTGCTGGTTATTGTTCGTATTATAAAACGTCTCGCGCGCCGACGTTTACATACAGGCTTCTTTATAAGAATTATACATTCATTTTAATTGATTGTAAATAAAAAATATATATATTGTCAATCATCCCCACAAATAATTTTCAGTGCTACAAAACACCGCCGCCCCCGCCGTCAACGGGATCCGCGCATTTTCCGCAAGGCCCTGCGCAAAACGAACGCCGCCCCGGCAGGCAGGCCGGGACGGCTGAGCCTGACGCAGCCGAACCCGAAACGCCCGCCACCGACGCCTCGGCGGAAGAAGCGTCCACCAAGCCGGAGACCGGCAAGGATGACGCCACGGTCGAGGGCAACGGCGACGGCAACGGCCAGGTGCCTCCGGGCCAGCATGAGGACGAGGACGGCACCATCGTCAACCCCGGCGGTAATGTGGCGCCCGGCCTCAACCGCGGCGAACACATCGACAAGCCCGCGAATCCCAACAAGCCGGACAAACCCGAGAACCCCGGTGCCGTCGCCCTGTTCGAATCCTCCGAGCGTGCAAACCAAAAACAAGCCCCCACAGCGGCTGTACCATTACAGATATTTAGCATAATTTTGTGAGCCGTGGAAAATGCGGTAGATCTCAACGACTTGGTTGGTTTCATCGATTTGAAACAGCACCACATAGTTTCCGATCAGGAATTTGTGATAACCACGTTGGCGCAGTACTTCGTCCGTGGAAAAGGCATACATCCGCGGGGTTTCGCGCAGGTTTTCCAACGCTTCCCGCAACCGTTGATTCAATGTGCGGATCGCCTGCGGGGATTCAAAACGCCGGTCCAGATAGCGCAGAATCTCCCGATAATCTTCTTCAGCAGCAGGCAGCATGATCACACTATACGCCATAGGTTTCCTCCGACTCCTTGAGGATATCCGCCAACGGGCGTCCCAAGCCTGCTTCGTGCTGTGCCTCGGCAACGGCCAACTTGGCATACACTTCGTTCATGACTTGCTGGCGCTCAAAAGTCTCCATGCTCATGATCACCATATCGCCGTAGCCATTTTTGGTGATGAAGATCGGTTCCTGGCTGTCGTGACAGCGTTGCGAAATAGCATTCGTGTCTTTCAAATCACGGATGGGAATGATTGTAGGCATACAAGCCACCTCCTTGTGACACAATTATACCACAAAAAGCCCACAAATAGCAAGACCCTTACAGCCCCATGATCTCCTTGACGATCCTGTCGCAGCCCTTGACTGCCCCGACCAGCACCAGAAGGTTGAACGCCAGGGTGCCGACATACGACCACACCGCCGTGATGGCACTGCTCCCCGCATCGACCGCCGGCGCACTGGTAGAGAGCGTAGAGAGCGCTGAAAAAATGATGCAGGCCAGCGCGATGACCAGACCTTGCAGGCAGACCCCCGCATAGCTGCGCAGGAGCCTTTTTGCCCGCCGGAGCGGACGGCGGGCACGAGCTGTTCTCGTCCCCGATGATGCACCAACTCTACGTCCCGGACTATAGCAACAAAAAAGCAGCCCTACGCTTTCCGTAAGGCTGCCCCCGTCAGGTCCTGCTGACCGCCGCATCCCCCGGGGACTCTCCCGCGGGCTAACCAACAGTCCACCGGACTGTTGGTTCCGGCGCTGCGGCGCCGTCGATAAGGTACAATAAGTTTCGCAAATTGAAAAGTAAATAAAAAAGACATGGTTTGCAGATCTCTGGTAGAATGAAGTTGCGACACAAACATTCGAAAGGAGATACCCCTGGGCGTTGACACGGTCGTCCAGCAGGGTCACGGTGCGACACAGGCTGTTGACCGGTCGCTCCGCGATGAAAGCCCCTGCGGGGCTTTCAAGGTCACGAGCGGTTTCGCGCAGCGAAATGGAGGCGGATGCCGACAAGCGTACAGGGCGGACGTGGCGGCTCACCACCGACGCGCCGCCGCCCATCATGACGACGGGGAGCGCGTGGTAATCAAAGCCCGCTTCCAGCACAGCGGAGAGCAACCGCTCGGTGTAGAGCCGGCCCTGTTCACGGAT
>DXBF01000049.1 GCA_019116705.1 Candidatus Gemmiger avistercoris | reverse complement strand
GGATTTGATCCTTCCGTACTGAGTTCATCTTTTTTTGATTTATCAGGATTGCTTTTATCTTTATTTAATTGCGGCCGGTTTTCCAGACCCGGAGTATCCATATCCGGGTTTTCCGTATCTGGATGTTCCGTGTCCGGCGCGCCCTCACACGGCCCGTCCGGCTCCGAGGGATGGGGCGTTTCATAGATGACATACTCCACATCCACGATCTTGCCCTTGTTGTTCCGGAGGCGGTTGCGGACGATGTACCCGGCCCGCTCCAGTTCCTTCAGGGCGGAACTGATGCTGTCCGTGCCCTCCTTGCAGATTTTCGCAAGGCCCCTGGTGGTATAATTCCAGTCCTCCGGCAGGGACAGCATCATGGAGAGCAGTCCCTTGGATTTAAGCGACAGATCCATGTTACGCAGATGGTGATTGGACATCACTGTATAATTTTGGGTTTTCTCAATGCGGAACACCGCCATATCGAACATCTCCTTTTTTCGGTCTTAAAAAGTGTAAGTTTCGGTGGGTTTGTGCCCCTGTATCACCGTCTGGCCTCCCATGAGGGAAAGAATATGGGCGGCTTCGTTTGCGCCGCCCACAGACGAAAAATCAGGGGATTTCTCACCCTAAAACGCACACTTGATTTGGGGATAGAAAAAGGGCGGCTGTCATCAAAACAGCCGCCCGATAGGGGGGTCTAATACAAGTTATTTGCTATCCGGCAAGCCCGGGAACCATTGATATTACAGGATTTTTTGAAAAGTTCTGTATCGCCATTCGTACCAAACAAAGAGCGCCGGAACGTAGGTTCCGGCGCTCTTTTTGCGTGACGTGCACATTCGCTCCCAAAGATAAAGCCCCGGAACGCTCCGGGGCTTTATCTTTAGGGCTGCTGCAAAAGCAAGAGGCAGCGGCAGTCCGCAACAAAAGAGGAAAGGGCCGCTCCATCCCGTACAGGGACCCGGCGGGGGCCCTTCTGCGGGCGTGGGGGATGTGCCGGCACGGGCTTTCGCCGCGTTGTTCGCCCCCAGGCCTTTCTGCGGGCGCGGGGCGTGCGTTCCCCTTACGGCACAAGCGCGGGATCGTCCTCCGGCTGGGCGGCATGGCCGCGGTCGTTCCGCAGCGCGTCGTTCAGGTAGTCCATGGGGTCCAGCTCCAGCCTGCGGCAGATCGGCAGGAAGATCCGCGTCTTGGGCATGTGGCCCGTTTCGATCTTTTTGTACTCGTTGAGTGAAATGCCCAAGAATTCCGCCATCTTTTCCTGGGTATGATAGCGGGGCGAGTACAGGCGCTTCGCCTTTACATCAAGGGAAAAATTTCGCGGTTTTGTTTTGGGAAATGACATACAACATCCTCCTTAAAAATGGAATCAGAGGAAGAATATGCTAACCAGTCATAATAGTCCATACACGAACATGTACTTTTGGATGTAAATACGTTCCTTCGGTGTAAAAAAATAGAAAAAACCGAGGGTTGCCCGGCCGGAGCGCCTTCTCCGGGCGCCGTATGGGGAGAGGACGGCGGGCTTTCCGGCCCTGCAAACCGAAGGGGGCGGCATGGCATTTTGCCATGCCGCCCCCCGTTGGACGTATCGAGGCATCGGATGCGGCGCACAAGCGGCCGCCGGGCTGTCACCCCAGCCCGAACAGTGTGCGGATAAACACCGGCTGCACTGTGACCATGACCAGCAGCGCGTACCCGGTCAGCAGCAACAGTTCGGCGGCATCGGCCCCGGCGGCCCGGAAAGCCCGCAGCCCGGTCCTGCCGCTGCAGCGGGCCAGCAGGGCAAAAAGCCCGTAGCCCAGCAGCGTCCCGGCGGTGTTGGTGAGCAGGTCATTGATGTCGGTGGCGCCCATGCCGAACAGCTGGACCACCTCCACAGTCAGGGACAGAAGCGCCCCGGCGGCTGCCGTCCGGCCTATGCACCGGAAACGCCCATAGAGCAGCGGCACAAAGACCCCCAAAGGCACAAACAGCACCACGTTCAGCGCCGTATCCACCGGGCCGCGGACCATATCCACAAAGGGGACCAGGGCCAGCCGGGGGGCGAACGCCTCAAACGCTTTGATGCCGGTCACGGTAAACACCCCGATCAGGTAGTAACCAAACACGAAGAGCGTCAGGGTATGGAGCCGCGGCTGCCTTTTGCCCATCCGAGCCAGGACCAGGCAGTAGACCGCCAGGCCGGGGGCAAAAAACAGGTATCCGCTCAGGGAGCGGATCACGATTTGGTCAAAGGGCATGGAAAACTCCTCTCTGCATGGAAAAAGCGCGGTATGGCTTGCCGCGCCTGCCGGGCAGCCGCCGGGTACCAGCCGGCGTCCCGGCGTGCCGCCGCCCCTTCGTCGTACCAAAAGGGGGAGCAAAGCCGGGGCGGCAGTCCCAAAAGGGCGGTCAGCTTCGGCGTTTGCACACCACCGGCAGCGGTTCTTCCGCCGGGGCACTGCGCCCGGTGAAAAACACGCAGGGGGCCAGCAGCAGGAAGGGATCGGCCGAAAGTAAAAACGGCTTGTTTTCCATAAACACATACAGCGTCAGCGCCACCAGGCAGAGCACCTCGGTGGCGTGGCGGTGCTTCGCCAGCCGCCACAGCAGCAGCAGGAAGAATGCCGCCACCAGGATCGCGCCCAGGTACCCCTTGTTCATGGGAATGGCGAGGAAAGCGTTGTCGATGGCGTGGTGTTCGTCGCCGTCGGTGGGCAGGCCTCCCAGCCAGGAAAGGTCCGCGCCCCAGAACACGTTGTGCCAGATCTCGAACCGGCCCGAAAGAAAGATGCTCAGCAGCAGCAGCGCCATCCGCTCATAAGGCCATTCGGGGTTGTACACATACCCGGCGTACAGGCTGAACGCCGCCAGCCCCACCGGCAGCGCGATGGCAAGCCCGTACCATATTTTGTTGTCGAACAGCCGGGGCAGAAACTGCTGCACGGCGAACAAGGCCAGCAGCGCGGCCATGGCCCCGGCGGCGCCCCGGCTGCCCGGCACTTTGTAGGTGAACGCCAGCAGCGCGGCCAGCCCCGCCCAGTCGAACCAGCGCAGCCGGTCGTGGCGCAGCCACGCCCAGGCGAAGAATACGCCGATGAGCCGCGCGCCGAAGCCGTTATAATGGCCGTAGCCGAAATCCCAGTTGCGGCAGTAGAAATTGTAGGGCATCAGCGGGGTGGCAAAGTGCAGGAACTGCACGACCAGCAGCCCCGCCACGGCGGCGGTCAGGTAGGCGCGCAGCGCGCCGCGCAGGTCTATATCTTTGGCGGCCAGCCCCACCAGCGCCGCCAGGAAAAACCACACATCGTCCCCGTACCAGGCGGCGAAGGCCGTGTACGCCAGCACCAGCGCCGCCAGCACCGGCTGCCAGCGGCGGGTGTAGCCGGTCAGCAGCAGGATCTTGACGCCCAGCAGCAGCACCGCGCCGCCGGTCAGCGCCAGACGGGCCAGACGGCTCAGGGCGGGCAGCGTGGCCTGTATATTGGAACTGAACACTTCGGACAGGACCAGCAGCAGCACCAGCGCGGCGCAGAATACGCGCTGCGCCAGCATCCGGCGGCGGTCCTGCCCCGGGTCCAGGGCGGGGAAGCGTTGCAGTAACATAAAACAATATCCCTTTCTTTATCGGCGCGGCGGCCCGGACGGGGAGCGGCCGCCGGGACGGCGGGCCCCTGCACAAACCGCAGCGCCGCAGCTATGCTGCGGTTATTATACCATAAACGCGGGCGGCAGGGAACACCCCGGGGCGGGCAGGGCGGCAAAGTCATACTTATGCAGGGGGCTTTGGTGCAAATTTCACAACTTTCTGAAACTCTGTGCAAGAAAGATTTAAATGAATTTTTTTGTGTTTTTCTCCCGAATGTGGTACAATCATTTTTAATAACCATAAACGGTTCCAAACGGTTTTCTATTGCTATCATCAGGAAGTCAGGAGAGTGCACTTATGGCCTATTATTTTTCCGAACCGTCCCGCACATTTGGCGAGTACCTGCTGGTCCCCGGCTATTCCTCCTCGGAATGCGTGCCCACGGCGGTCAGCCTCAAGACCCCGCTGGTCAAGTACCGCAAAGGGGAAGAGGACTGCCCGCTGGAAATGAACATCCCGATGGTCTCCGCCATCATGCAGTCGGTCTCGGGTGAGAAGCTGGCCATCGCGCTGGCCAAGCAGGGCGGCGTTTCCTTCATCTACGGCTCCCAGACCATCGAGCAGGAGGCGGATATGGTCCGCCGCGTCAAGGCGTACAAGAAAGGTTTCGTCACCTCCGACTCCAACCTGCCGCCGGAGGCCACCCTGGGCGATGTGCTGGACCTGAAAGTCCGCACCGGCCACTCCACCGTTGCCATCACCGACGACGGCACGGCCCACGGCAAGCTGCTGGGCATCGTGGCCTCCCGTGATTACCGCCTCTCCCGCATGACCCGCGACCTCAAAGTCACCGAGTTCATGACCCCGCTGGACAAGCTGGTCACGGCGCCTGCCTCCACGAGCCTGCACGACTGCAATGACATCATCTGGGACAACAAGATCAACTCCCTGCCGCTGGTGGACAGCGAAGGCCGCCTGCAGTACATGGTGTTCCGCAAGGACTATGACTCCCACAAAGAAAACGTCAACGAACTGCTGGACGTGAACAAGAGCTACGTGGTGGGTGCGGGCATCAATACCCGCGACTACGCCGAGCGCGTGCCCGCCCTGATCGACGCGGGCGTGGATGTGCTCTGCATCGACTCCTCCGAGGGCTTCAGCGAGTGGCAGTCCCGCACGATCTCCTGGATCCGGGAACACTACGGCGACACCGTCAAGGTCGGCGCGGGCAACGTGGTGGACCGCGAGGGCTTCCTGTTCCTGGCCAAAGCCGGGGCGGACTTCGTCAAGATCGGCATCGGCGGCGGTTCCATCTGCATCACGCGTGAGACCAAGGGCATCGGCCGCGGCCAGGCCACGGCGGTCATCGAGGTGGCCAAGGCCCGTGACGAATATTACAAGGAGACCGGCGTCTACGTGCCCATCTGTTCCGACGGCGGCATCGTGCAGGATTACCACATCACCCTGGCGCTGGCTATGGGCGCGGACTTCGTCATGCTGGGCCGTTACTTTGCCCGTTTTGACGAATCCCCCACGAACCGCCTGCGCGTGGGCGGCAACTACGTCAAGGAGTACTGGGGCGAGGGTTCCAACCGCGCCCGCAACTGGCAGCGCTACGACCTGGGCGGCGCACAGAAACTCAGCTTTGAGGAAGGCGTGGACTCCTACGTGCCCTACGCCGGCCCGCTGGCCGACGGCGTGCAGACCACGCTGTACAAGGTGCGCTCCACCATGTGCAACTGCGGCGCGCTCTCCATCCCCGAACTGCAGCAGAAGGCCCGCCTGACGGTGGTGTCCTCCACCTCCATCGTGGAGGGCGGCAGCCACGACGTCATCCTCAAGAACAGCTCCCCCAACACCTGATTTTCCCCGCACCGGCAGGCCCGCGGCGTTCCGTAAGGAAGGCCGCGGGCTTTTTGTGTGCCGCGGCGGGGTTTTACCGGGGCGGCGCGGCGCATACGCTGTAGCAAACAACAGGGAAGGGGGCGGCAGCCATGCGCTGGGACCGCTGCGGGGAGATACAACGCCAGAAAGTGCGGGCCTATCTTGTGCTGGGGCTGCTGTCGGCGGCGCTGGCGGTGGTGCTGCATCTGCTGTACCATCGCCAAACCTGGGAAACGGCGATCCCCAACGACTGTTTTGCGGCGGCTGCGGTGGAACCCGGCGCCCCGCGCCTGGTCTGCCTGACCTTTGACGACGGCCCCGGCGTGAATACCGAACCGCTGCTGGCGATTTTGGAAGAGGAGAAGGTCCCGGCCACCTTCTTTGTCTGCGCCCAGCCGGTCAACCGGCCCTACCTGCCGCTGGTACGCACCATCGTGCAGCAGGGGCATCAGGTGGCCATGCACAGCGCCAGCCATCAATATGCGCAGATCTACCAAAGCACGGACGCATTCTGGCAGGACATCAAAGAACTGCGCCGGCAGCTGGAGCCTTACCTTTCGCTGGGGGACCTGACCTGGCTGCGGTTCCCCGGGGGCAGCACCAACACGGTCAGCCACCGCTACGGCGGCCGCCGGATCATGGAGGAACTGAAAGCTCAGACCGAAGAAAAGGGCTGGCACTGGATCGACTGGAACGTCTGCGGCGAGGACGCCACCGCCAGCCACCCCGACGCGGAGCAGATCCTGCGCAATATCCGGCAGGACGCGGCGGACAAAACGGTCTGCGTGGTGCTGCTGCACGACACAATGACCGCCGGGCAGACCGTCGAAGCCTTGCCCGGGATCATCGGCTGGTTCCGGGAGCAGGGCTACCATTTTTGCACGGTGGCCCAGATGGAGCAGCTGCAAGGCAGTTTACAAAGCGCGGGGGAATAGGGTATAATAACAGCATAAAGGGGGCGTACAGGAATGCAAAGCCGGAAAACGGCGTTCTGCGGGGTGCTGGCGGCGCTGTCGGTGGTGCTGATGCTGCTGGGCAGCGCCCTGCAGGTCGGCACCTATGCCGCGCCCATGCTGGCGGCCTTTCTGCAGATCCCGGTACTGGAGGAATATGGCTCCCGCAGCGCCCTGCTGCTGTATACCGCGGCGGCGGTGCTGGCCCTGCTGCTGGTGCCGGAGACCGAACTGGCGCTGTTCTATCTGCTGGCGGTGGGGTACTATCCCTCCCTGCGCGTAGCGCTGCGCAGGGTCCGGCCGGCGGCGCTGCGCCGGGGGCTGAAATTCCTGGCCTTCAACGCGGGCACGGCGCTGGTCTATCTGGCGCTGTTCGCGCTGGTGGGCCCGGCGGTGGGGCGGGAACTGCTGCAGGACGGCCCCGCAGCGCTGGCTTTGCTGCTGGCGCTGGGCAATGTGTCCTTTGCGCTGTACGACCGGGCGCTGGCCGTGCTGACCCGCTGCTACCGCACGGTGTGGCGGAAAAGGCTGAAGTTTTTTCACTGATGAGAGCGGGGCGCAGGCCCCACGGAAAACAGGAGGAATACGATATGTGGTATGATCGGGCAGTGGTCTATCAGATCTATCCGCTGGGGCTCTGCGGCGCGCCGCTGGTCAACAGCGGCGATGCGGCGCAGGCGGAGCAGCACCGGCTGCTGCGTGTGCTGGACTGGGTGGAGCATATCCGGGAACTGGGCGCTACCTGCGTGCTGTTCAACCCGCTGTTTGAGAGCGACGCCCACGGCTACGACACCCGCGACTACACGAAGGTAGACTGCCGCCTGGGCGCCAACGGGGACCTGAAAACCGTGGTGGACGCCTTGCACAAGGCGGGCGTCCGGGTGCTGCTGGACGGTGTGTTCAACCATGTGGGGCGCGGTTTCTGGGCTTTCCGCGATGTGCAGGAGAAAAAGTGGGACAGCCCCTACAAGGACTGGTTCCACCTGAGTTTTGACGGCAACACCAACTACAACGACGGTTTCTGGTACGAAGGCTGGGAGGGCTGCAACGAACTGGTCAAGCTGAACCTGCAGAACCCGGAGGTCAAGGCGTATCTGTTCGATGTGGTGCGCGGCTGGGTGCGGGATTACGACATCGACGGTCTGCGTCTGGACGTGGCCTACTGCCTGGACCTGGGCTTCCTGGCGGAACTGCGGGCTCTGGCCGACGCGGTCAAGCCGGAGTTCGTGCTGGTGGGGGAGACCCTCCACGGCGACTACAACCGTTGGATGAACGACCACGGCTGCCACAGCGTCACCAACTACGAGTGCTACAAGGGGCTGTACTCCAGCTTCAACACCGGCAACATGCACGAGATCAGCTACAGCCTGAACCGCCAGTTCGGTTCGGAACCCTGGTGCCTGTACACCGGCAAGCATCTTTTGTCCTTTGTGGACAACCACGACGTGACCCGTGTCGCTACCATCCTGACCGACAAAAACTGCCTGCGCCCGCTGTATGGCCTGCTGTTCGGCATGCCGGGGGTCCCGGCGCTCTACTACGGCAGCGAGTGGGGCGTGGAGGGCGATAAGAAGGACGGCGACCCCGCCCTGCGCCCGGCCATCGAGACGCCCCAGTCCAACGAACTGACCGAATGGATCGCCGCCCTGGCCGGGGCGCGCACCGCCAGCCCCGCCCTGTGCGGCGGCAGCTACCGCAACGTGCTGGTCCAGCCCAAACAGCTTATTTTTGAGCGCAAGACCGATGCGGAGCGGGTGCTGGTGGCCATCAACGCCGACAGCGCCCCCTACACGGCCCACTTTGACGCGGGCTGCGGCATGGCCATGGACCTGATCACCGGCGAGCCACACGACTTTGGCGGCGGCAGCGAACTGCCCCCTTACAGCTGTGCGTTCTGGAAGATGGAACGCTGACCCCAAAACTGACAGCGGCGCGCCCCTGCGGAGTTTTCCGGCGGGGGCGCGCCGCATTTTGCAAAAAAAATGGAAAGTATGCTTGACATGCGAGAGCGGCCGTGCTATAGTCAAGTCACGGAAAGTATACTTTCCGTGAGCGGCCACAAAAAAATAATGGAAAGCACACTTGACATTTCGAACAGGAACTGTTATCATACAAATATGGAAAGCGAACTTTCCAAAAGAAAGGAGCCGCTATGAAAAATCGACTGGAAGAGCTGCGCAAGCAGCGGGGGATCAAGCAGGAGGAACTGGCCAACGCGCTGGAAGTATCCCGCCAGACCATCGGTTCGCTGGAAAACGGGCGGTACAACCCCTCCATCCTGCTGGCCTTCAAGATCGCACGGTATTTTGACCTGACCATCGAAGACATCTTTATCTATGAGGAGGATGCAAAATGAAAACCAAGACTATGCAATACATCGGCGTTGCGGCAGGGCTGCTGCTGTTGGCGGTTGGGCTGTACCTGGTCCGCACGTTGGCCGGCCCCCAGGGCTTTCTGCGCGCGCTGCCCTATGTCTGCATCGGTGCGGGCTGCGGGCTGTTCGGCGGGTGCCTGGGCAGCCTGATCGGCGACCGGGCCGTGCAGAGCGACCCCGAGCTCGCCCGGCGGCTGCGCATCGAGCAGAATGACGAGCGCAACGTCGCCGTAGCCAACAGCGCCAAGGGCAAAGCCTTCGACTGCATGACCTACGTGTTCGGCGCGCTCATGGTGTCCTTCGCCCTTATGGGGATCGATCTGGTTGCTGTGTTGCTGCTGGTGTTCGCCTATCTGCTGGTCCACGGGGTGGCCCTCTACTACCGCATCAAGTTCGACAGGGAAATGTGACGGCGGGGGAGGCCCCGCCCCATCCCGCCCCCTATAACGCCAAAAGGCCCCTGCCGGGAATTCCCGGCAGGGGCCTTTGCGCGGCGGCAGGCCCGCCCCGCACGGCGGGCCTGCCGGAACGGCGCGGCTGGTTTACAGGTTGGTGTAGCCCATCAGGCTGGTATCCACCACGGCGGCGGTGTCCCGCCCTTCCCGCAGGGCCCAGACCACCAGGCTCTGGCCCCGGCGCATATCACCGCAGGCAAACACATGGGGCACGTTGGTGGCGTACTGGCTGTCTGCCACTGTGCCCCGGGGCGTCAGATCCACCCCAAAGGCGTCCGCCACGTAGGGTTCGCACCCCACAAACCCGGCTGCGATCAGCACAAGGTCGCAGTCCACTGTGAACTCCTCTCCCGTGGGCACCATCTGGCGGCGTCCATCGACCGTCTGGCTTTCCAGCCGCGCCAGCAGCGCGCCGCAGACCTGCCCGGCCTCGTTTTTATAAAACTCTTTCACCGTGGTCTGGTAGACCCGCGGATCGCTGCCGAATCGGGCAATGGCCTCCTGCTGGCCGTAGTCGGTCTTGAGCACCCGGGGCCATTCCGGCCAGTCGTTGCCGGGTGCGCGTGCCGCCGGCGGGCAGGGCATCATCTCCAGCTGCAGCACACTCTCGCAGCCCTGGCGGATGGCGGTGCCCACACAGTCGTTGCCGGTATCGCCGCCGCCCACCACCAGCACCCGCTTGCCCGCGGCGCTGACGGCAAGCCCGTCGGTCAGCCCGGAATCCAGCAGGCTGCGGGTCACGCTGGTCAGGTAGTCCACCGCCAGGTGGATGCCCCCTGCGTCCCGCCCGGGCACATCCAGGTCCCGGGCCTGCCGGGCGCCGCAGCAGAGCACCACGGCGTCGTACTGCGCTTCCAGCTCCGCGGCGCTGACGGTACGGCCCACGTCGGCGCCCAGCACGAACTCGATGCCCTCTTCCTCCAGGATCTTCACCCGGCGGTCGATGACCCACTTTTCCAGCTTCATGTTGGGGATGCCGTACATCAGCAGGCCGCCGGGGCGGTCCTCCCGCTCATAGATCGTCACATGGTGGCCGCGCTTGTTCAGCAGGTCCGCCACCGAGAGTCCGGCGGGCCCTGCGCCCACCAC
Organism: Candidatus Gemmiger avistercoris; assembly: GCA_019116705.1. Classification (GTDB taxonomy): domain Bacteria; phylum Bacillota; class Clostridia; order Oscillospirales; family Ruminococcaceae; genus Gemmiger; species Gemmiger avistercoris. Next base: position 9,855 of record DXBF01000049.1, on the reverse strand, counting down.
GGCGACCTTTTTGCCGGTGCGCGCCGGGGGCGGCACGGCGTGGATGGCCCCGCTCTCGTAGCCGTATTCCACGATGGCGCGCTCGTTTTCCTTCACGGCGACCGGCTCCCCGGTAGCCATGCCGCAGGTGCAGGCGGCCTCGCACAAGGCCGGGCAGACGCGGCTGGTGAACTCGGGGTAGCGGTTGGTGGCGATCAGCCGGTGCACGGCCAGATCCCAACGGCCCTGGTAGATCAGGTCGTTCCATTCGGGGATCAGGTTGTTCAGCGGGCAGCCGCTGGCCATACCGCCGATCATCATGCCGCTCTGGCAGAAGGGCACGCCGCAGTCCATGCAGCGGGCGGCCTGCTCCTGTTGTTCCTCCGCCAGCAGCGGAAGATGAAATTCTTTGAAATTGCGGATGCGTTCCTCGGGCGGCAGTTCCAGGCTGGTCTGCCGTTCGATCTCTAAAAATCCTGTGGGTTTGCCCATTGCGCTGCCTCCCTTACCTGGCGTTTTTCATGGCGTAGAACGCTTCGATCTGCGCCTGTTCGTTGTCCTGGCCCTTCTCTTCCATCTGGGCGATGAGCCGCAGCATCTTGTCGTAGTCGTGGGGCAGGACCTTCTTGAATTTGGGCAGGTACTCGCTGAAGTGGTCCAGGATGTGCTGCCCGCGGGGGGAGCCGGTCAGTTCCACGTGCTCCCGGATCAGGTCCTTGAGCAGCGAAACATCGTACTTGTGTTCCACCGGCTCCAGGCTGACCATGTCCTTGTTGACGCGCTGGTAGAAATCCCAGTCCTCGTCCAGCACGTAGGCGATACCGCCGCTCATGCCGGCCGCAAAGTTTTTGCCGGTCTTGCCCAGCACCACCACGGTGCCGCCGGTCATATACTCACAGCCGTGGTCGCCCACGCCCTCCACCACGGCCGTTGCGCCGGAATTGCGCACACAGAACCGCTCCCCGGCCACACCGTTGATGAAGGCTTTGCCGCCGGTAGCGCCGTACAGCGCCACATTGCCGATGACGATGTTTTCGCCCCGGTCAAAGGCGGCTTCCCTGGGCGGGTAGACGATGAGCTTGCCGCCGGAAAGCCCCTTGCCCATGTAGTCGTTGGAGTCGCCCACCAGTTCCAGCGTCAGCCCTTTGGGCAGGAACGCGCCGAAACTCTGGCCGCCGTAGCCGCGGCAGACCACGCGGAAGGTGTCGTCGGGCAGCGTATTGCCGAACTTGGCGGTGATCTCGCTGCCGAAGATGGTGCCGAAAGCGCGGTCGGTGTTGCCCACGTTCAGCGTCACGGTCATGGGTTTGGGTTCGGCCATATCGAAGGACTTTTTGAACTTCTTCATCAGCACCCGCATGTCGGGGGTCTTTTCCAGCCCGAAGTCGTAGGCGTCTTTGGGGTCGAAATGCACGCCGGACGTTTCCAGCAGCGGGTTCTGCAGCAGGGCGCTCAGGTCCAGTTCGCTGGCGCGGGACCCGGCGGGGACCGCACGGACTTTCAGCAGGTCGGTGCGGCCCACCAGTTCCTCCACGGTGCGCACGCCCAGGCGGGCCATGTGCTCGCGCAGGTCCTGGGCCATAAAGCGCATGAAGTTCATCACGTACTCGGGCCTGCCCTTGAACCGCTTGCGCAGTTCGGGATTCTGGGTGCAGATGCCCATGGGGCAGGTGTCCAGGTTGCACACGCGCATCATCACGCAGCCCATAGCCACCAGCGGCCCGGTGCCGAAGCCGAATTCCTCGGCGCCCAGCAGGGCGGCGATGGCCACGTCGCGGCCGCTCATCAGCTTGCTGTCCGCTTCGATGCGCACGCGGCTGCGCAGCCCGTTCATGATGAGGCACTGGTGCGCTTCCGCGATGCCCAGTTCCCAGGGAAGGCCCGCGTTGTGGATGGAATTGCGGGGGGCCGCGCCGGTGCCGCCGTCGAAGCCGGAGATCAGGATGACCTCGGCGCCCGCTTTGGCCACGCCCGCGGCGATGGTGCCGACGCCCGCCTCGCTGACCAGCTTGACGTTGATGGCCGCCTTGCGGTTGGCGCATTTCAGGTCGTAGATCAGCTGGGCCAGATCCTCGATGGAATAGACGTCGTGGTGGGGCGGGGGCGAGATGAGCCCCACGCCGGTGGTGGAGTTGCGGGTCTTGGCCACCCAGGGGTAGACCTTGGCGCCCGGAAGCTGGCCGCCCTCGCCGGGTTTGGCGCCCTGGGCCATCTTGATCTGGATCTCATTGGCCGAGACCAGGTACTTGCTGGTGACGCCGAAGCGGGCCGACGCCACCTGCTTGATGGCGGAGTTGCGCTCGGTGCCGTAGCGGTCTTCGGCCTCGCCGCCCTCGCCGGTGTTGGACTTGCCGCCCAGCCGGTTCATGGCGACGGCCATGCACTCGTGGGCTTCCTCCGACAGCGCGCCGTAGCTCATGGCCGCGGTCTTGAACCGCTTGACGATGGAATCCACGCTCTCCACTTCCTCCAGCGGCACGCCCTCTTCGGGGTAGTTGAATTCCAGCAGGCTGCGCAGGTGCATCAGGTCGCCGTCCTCATTGGCAACGGCCCGGGTGTACTGCTTGAACGTGTCGTAGCTGCCGGTCCAGCAGGCCTGCTGCAGCAGGTGGATGGTCTGCGGGTTGTACAGGTGCTGTTCGGCGGCGGGGCCGCTGCGGAACTTGTGGGCCCCCAGGCTGGGCAGCTCGCGGTTGATGTCCAGCCCCAGCGGGTCGAAGGCCTCCTGGTGCCGGGCTTCCAGATCCTCCTGGATATCGCGGATCGTGATGCCGCCCACCCGGGAGACGGTGTTGGTGAAGTATTTGTCCACCACCTCCCTGCTCAGGCCCAGGGCCTCGAAGATCTGGCTGCCCGCATAGGACTGGATGGTGGAAATGCCCATCTTGGAAGCGATCTTGACGATGCCCGCCAGTACGGCCTTGTTGTAATCCTGCACGGCGGCGTAGTAGTCTTTGTCCAGCAGCCCTTCGTTGATGAGTTCCCCGATGGTCTGCTGGGCCAGATAGGGGTTGATGGCACTGGCGCCGTAGCCCAGCAGGGTGGCAAAGTCGTGGACCAGCCGGGGCTCGCCGCTTTCCAGAATCAGCGCCATGGCCGTGCGCTTGCGGGTGCGCACCAGGTACTTGCTCACCGCGCCCACAGCCAGCAGGCTGGGAATGGCTACATGGTATTCGTCGATCTCCCGGTCAGAGAGGATCAGGATGTTGGCCCCGTCCCGGTAGGCGCGGTCCACATCCACGAACAGCCGTTCGATGGCTTTTTCGAGGTCGGTGTTTTTGTAGTAGCAGATGGAGACGGTCTCCACCTTGAAACCCGGCACCTGCATGGATTTGATCTTGAGCAGGTCCGTCTCGGTCAGGATGGGGTTGCTGATCTTCAGCACCTTGCAGTTGTCGGCCTGTTCTTCCAGCAGGTTGCCCTGTGCGCCCACGTAAACGGTGGTGGAGGTGATGACCTTCTCCCGCAGCGCGTCGATGGGCGGGTTGGTCACCTGGGCGAACATCTGTTTGAAGTACTCGAACAGGGAAGGCCGGGTATGGCTCAGCACGGCCAGCGGCGTGTCGTTGCCCATGGCCCCGGCGGGTTCGCTGCCGTTGCGGGCCATCGGCAGGATCACGGTGGAAACATCCTCATACCGGTAGCCGAACGCCTTCTGCAGCTGGACCAGTTCCTCCTTGCCATAGTGGGGCGCGCGCTTGTTGGGCACTTTCAGGCTGGAAAGATCCACCAGATTGCGGTCCAGCCATTCGCCGTAGGGCTGGCGGCTGGCGTACTCTTCTTTCAGCTTTTCGTCGTCCACCAGTTCGCCTTTGACGGTGTCCACCAGCAGCATTTTGCCGGGGCGCAGGCGGTCCTTGCGCACGATCTCCCCGGCGGGGATGTCCAGCACGCCCACCTCGCTGGAAAGGATCAGCCGCCCGTCCCTGGTGATGTAGTAGCGGCTGGGGCGCAGGCCGTTGCGGTCCAGCACCGCGCCCATCACGTCGCCGTCGCTGAACAGGATGCTGGCCGGGCCGTCCCAGGGCTCCAGCATGGTGGCGTAATACTGGTAGAACGCTTTTTTCTTGGGGTCCATGCTCTGGTTGTTGGACCAGGGCTCCGGGATGGTGACCATCACGGCCAGGGGCAGGTCCATGCCGTTCATGACCATGAATTCCAGCGTGTTGTCCAGCATGGCGGAGTCTGAGCCGCCCTGGTTGACGATGGGCAGCACCTTGGTCATGTCGTCTTTCAGGTAGTTGGAACCGATGGTCTCCTCGCGGGCCAGCATGGTATCCACGTTGCCGCGGATGGTGTTGATCTCGCCGTTGTGCAGGATCAGCCGGTTGGGGTGGGCCCGGTTCCAGCTGGGGGCGGTGTTGGTGGAGAAGCGGCTGTGCACCATGCCGATGGCGCTCTCGTAGTCGGCGTCCTGCAGGTCGGGGTAGAACAGCCGCAGTTCTTTGACCAGGAACATGCCCTTGTAGACGATGGTGCGGCTGGAAAGGCTGCACACGTAGGTGTCGGGGCTGGACTGCTCGAACACCCGGCGCGCTACGTACAGCCGCCGGTCAAAGGCGACGCCCGCTTCCAGCCGCGGCGGCTTGCCCACAAAACCCTGCCAGATGCTGGGCATGCAGGCCCGGGCCTTGTGGCCCAGCACCTCGGGGCAGGTGGGCACCTCGCGCCAGCCCAGGAAAGGCAGTCCTTCCTTTTTGCAGACGATCTCAAACAGCTTTTTGGCCTGGTTGCGGCGCAGTTCCTCCTGCGGGAAAAAGAACATGCCGATGCCGTATTCCCGTTCTTTCCCCAACTCTAGGCCCAACGCGGCGGCTGCTTTCTGAAAAAAACGGTCGCTGATCTGCGTCAGGATGCCTACGCCGTCGCCGGTCTTGCCCTCGGCATCCTTTCCGGCGCGGTGTTCCAGATGCTCCACGATCTGCAGGGCATCCTCAATGGTCTGGTGGGTCTTGCGGCCCTGAATGTCCACAACTGCGCCGATCCCGCAGTTGTCGTGCTCAAAGCGGGGATCATACAGGCCGGCAGGGACTTTGCGTTCGGTGAAATTCTCCATGCTTTGTCTTTGCTCCTTCCCAAGAATACCGCCGCGTCGGCGGCAAACAAAAAAGACGTTCCCGCAGGGTACACTGCCCCTGCCTGGGAACGTCCTTGTTCTTGCCCCGTACTATACCATAGATTTTCCGTTTTTACAAGCAGAAAACGAAAGATTATAAAGAAAATAATGTAAAAAGCGGAAAAAATATGAATTGAAGGCCAAAAAACTTTCTTTTATTTTGCACCCGCATGCTCGCGCTCATTCTGGGCACGCAATTCCGCCAGAATGCCCGCCAGCAGTTCCTCCTGGGTGGGACCCTTGGGCGCGGCGGGGGCTTCCTCCGCCTTCTTTTTCTGGCCCAGCGTCATAAGGCGGTTCATGGCCTTGACGATGCAGAACAGCACAAAGGCCATGATGATGAAGTTGAGGACTGCAGAGATGAAGGCCCCGACGCGCAGCGGGTCGGCATTGTTGGGCAGTGCAAACACCACGTTGCTGAAATCGGTGGAGAAGGCGATGCCCAGGATCGGGTTGAGGACGTCGTTGGTCAGGGAGGTGACGATGGCCTGGAACGCCGCGCCGATGATGACACCGACGGCCATATCCATCACGTTGCCCTTGAGGGCGAAGGCTTTGAATTCAGAGAGAAACTTTTTCATACAGAACATCCTTTCATGGGGAACGGTACAAACAAAAAATCTCCCGGCGGGGACCGACGGGAGATAGGCTGAGGATCAGGTATCCGCTTTCAGCAGCTTGGCTACGGCCTGGGCCGCGCCTTCCAGCGGGGTACCGGCGTACATTTCGATCATGCCGGCGTCCGCTTCCTTGGAAAGTTCGGGGTCGATGGGCATTTTGGCCAGCACCGGCAACTCGTACTTGGCGGCGATCTCATCCACGTGGCTGTCGCCGAACACGGCGATGTGCCTGCCGCAGTCGGGGCAGACGGCGTAGCTCATATTTTCCACCAGGCCGAGGATCGGCACGTTCATCATCTTGGCCATCTGCACGGCCTTGCCGACGATCATGCCCACCAGTTCCTGGGGGCTGGAAACGATCAGGATGCCGTCCACCGGCAGGGTCTGGAACACCGTCAGCGGCACGTCGCCGGTGCCCGGGGGCATATCCACAAACAGGAAATCCACATCCCACACCACGTCCTGCCAGAACTGCTTCACGGCGCCCGCGATCACGGGGCCGCGCCAGACCACCGGCGCTTCGGGGTCGTCCAGCAGCAGGTTGATGCTCATGATCTGCACGCCGGTGCGGCTGGTGATGGGGTCGATACTCTCTCCGTCGCCGGTGGCGGGGCCGCGCACGCCGAACAGCCGGGGGATGGACGGGCCGGTGATGTCGGCGTCCAGCACGCCGGCCTTATAGCCCAGGCGGCGCATGGCGACGGCCATCATGGCGCTGGTCATGCTTTTGCCCACGCCGCCCTTGCCGGACACCACGCCGATGACCTTGCGGATGCGGCTTCTGGGGTGCGGCGCTTCGTGCTGGGGGGCGCGGTGATCACAATTGGCACTGCATGTGCTGCAATCGTGGGTACATTCTTCACTCATGGTTCTCTGCTCCTTACCATAAAAATTGGCTGAAGTCCAGTATAGCAAAAATCGGCGGCCATTGCAAGACGGCGGGGAACCGCTGGTTTTACAGCGCCTCCACGATGCCCCGCACCAGCCCCTGGAACACGGGGCCCCGCTGGTTGGCGATCTCGATCACTTCATCGCCCGAAAGGCGCTTGCCCGCCATACCGGCGGCCATGTTGGTGATCAGGCTCAGCCCCAGCACCGGCAGGCCGCAGTGGCTGGCGGCGATGGCTTCGGGCACCGTGCTCATGCCCACGGCGTCGGCCCCCAGGGTGCGGAAGGCGCGGATCTCGGCCGGGGTCTCAAAGCTGGGGCCCATATACCCCAGGTAGACGCCCTGCTGCAACGTAAGCCCCTGGGCGGCGGCCACCTGCAGGGCAACCTGCTGCAGTTCCGGCGTGTAGACGTGGGTCATATCGCAGAACCGCGGGCCGATGCTCTCATCGTTCTGGCCCCGCAGCGGGTTGGCGCCCATAAAGTTGATATGGTCGGTGATGAGCATGAAATCCCCCACGCTGAAATCCCAGTTCACGCCGCCGGCGGCGTTGGTCAGGATCAGGGCGCGGCAGCCCAGCGCCTTGAACACCCGCACCGGCAGGGCGATGGCGCTCATGTCGTGGCCTTCGTAGTAGTGGAAGCGCCCCTGCATGCAGAGCACCTTTTTGCCGCCCAGCACCCCGGCCACGAACTGCCCGGCATGGCCCGGCGCGGTGGACAGGGGAAAGCCCGGAACCTCCCGGTAGGGGATGACCACGGGCTGCTCGATCTGGTCGGCCAGCCCGCCCAGGCCGGAGCCCAGCACCAGGGCCAGATCGGGGGTGAAGGGAAGGTGCGCCCGCAGGTATGCGGCGGCGGTATCGACTGCTTTCATAGATAAACCTCCTGCAAATTGCTTTCTCTATTGTAACACCGACGGCCGCGCGGCGCAAGGAATAAAGCGGCGCCACCCCACATAGGCCTGTAGTGGCGGCACAGCGAAGCGCCGCCCGCGGCAACAGGCGCGGGGCTTTGCCCTGCAGACAGTGAAGCGGAAAAAAGGGGGCGATGCCATGACACGGCGCAGACGGTACCTGCAGAACGCGGCCCTGCTGACGGCGTCCAGCCTGGTGCTGCGCCTGCTGGGCATGGGGTTCCGGGTGATCCTCTCCGCCTATCTGGGCGGCGAGGGCATGGGCCTGTACCAGCTCATCATGGCCCTGTATGCGGTCTTTATCGCGCTGGCAACGGCCGGGGTCAACGTGGCCTCTACCCGGCTGGCCGCCCAGAGCCTGGCCCGGGGGCAGGGGCTGGGGACGGCGGCGCGCCGCCTGTGCACCACGGCGCTGCTGTTCGGTACCGCCGCCATGGCGGCGCAAAGCCTGCTGGCCGGACCGCTGGCGCGCTGGCTGCTGCACGATGTGCGGGCGGAAGCGGCGCTGCGGGTGCTGGCCCCCAGTCTGCCCTTTATGGCGGTGGCGGGCGCGCTGCGCGGGTGCTTCCTGGCGGCCCGCAAGGTCACGCCCAATGTGACCGCCCAACTCATCGAACAGCTGGTGCGCATGGCGGTGGCCGTGGCCGGGCTGCGCACGGCGGCACAGTGGGGCGTGGGGTACGGCTGCGCCGCGGTGATGCTGGGCAACACCGTGTCGGAGGGGGTGTCCTGCGGGCTGATGGTACTGTTCGCCGCCCGCGCCCCGGACTTTGCCCGCCGCAAAGGCGAGCCGCTGCACCCCTACACCCGGCGGGAACTGTATGAGATCGTGCTGCCGGTGACGGGCAGCCGCCTGCTGGGCAGCGGCCTGCAGGCGGCCGAAAGCAGCCTGATCCCGCTGGCGCTGGCGCTGTATACCGGCAGCCGCGCCGTTGCCATGACCCAGTACGGCAACCTGAAGGGGATGGCGCTGCCGCTGCTGTTCTTCCCGTTTTCCTTCCTGTCGGCCCTGTCGGGCCTGCTCATGCCGGAGATCACTCGCACCCACACCCGGCACGACGGCAAAGCCACCCGCCGTCTGATCGGCGCCATGCTCAAAGTCACGGGGGCGTTTTCGCTGCTGGCGGGGGCGGCGTTCGTGGCGTTCGGCGCGCCGCTGGCGGAGTTTGTCTACCGCGACGCCGCCGTGGGGCAATATGTGCGGGTGCTGGGGTTCGTGGCGCCTTTCATGTATCTGGAAAGCATGGTGGACGGCGTGCTCAAAGGGCTGGGGGAGCAGATGGCGACCTTCCGCTATTCACTGGTGGATTCCCTTTTCCGCATCACGGCCATCGCGGTACTGCTGCCGCGGTACGGCATGGCGGCGTTCCTGGGCATTATGATCGCTTCCAATCTGCTGACCTTCACGCTCAACGCCCGCCGGATGTGGAAGGTGGCTGCCGCCGAATAAAGCAAACGGCCCCCGCTGTCAGGCGGGGGCCGGAACTGGTACAGGGGCGTGCCGGGGAAGGGTAGAAGTCTGCTCCCACGACTCAAAAATCGCGATTTCAGGTTGAAAAATGAAGGGGGTGCGTGGTATAATAACTGTAATGGATCAGGGTGCTCCGCGCAGGAAGGAGCGATACAATGTTGAAGATGTTCAAGAAGGCTTTTTGGGTGCCGTATGACGAAAGCGATACCTATCCCACTGTGGAAAAAGCGCATCAGGCGATCTCCCGATATTGTGAAGAAAATGGTTACACATGCGCGTTCCCCGGTGATGACGAAGTGACGATCAACGACAAACTCTATGAAATATATAGAGGCTACGAAGAGGGGAGCCGCGGCAATTATGGGATCAAGTGCAGGGAAAAGTGAACATTCCCTGTGGATCGGATGAACCAAGAGAAGGGCTGTGCGCGGCCCTGATCCAAGCCTGTAAGAAGAAAATATCAACCGCCCGCAGGAGATCGGAAATGGATCTCCTGCCTTTTTCTTTGCCTTTTGCGGGATGGGGGCCTGTGCGCGGTTCCCGGCCCGTGCCGTCAGCGGCGCACAGACAGCCCCTCACAGGGTCTGGCCGCTGACTAACCCGTTCCACAGGCGGTAGTAGATGCCTTTCTTTGCCAGCAGTTCGGCGTGGCTGCCTTCTTCTTCAATACCGTCTTTGCCCAGCACCAGGATGCGGTCGGCGTTCTGGATGGTGGTCAGCCGGTGGGCGATGGTCAGCGTGGTGCGGCCCTTGGCCAGCTTGTCGAGACTTTGCCCCACCAGGATCTCACTCTCGTTGTCCAGGGCGCTGGTGGCTTCGTCCAGCAGCAGGATGGGCGGGTTTTTCAGGAACACCCGCGCAATGG
>DXBF01000048.1 GCA_019116705.1 Candidatus Gemmiger avistercoris | reverse complement strand
CTCTTTGGGCGGGGCGTCGGGCGCGCCGGTCTCCCGGAAAAAGCGGGCGGTGTCCCGCAGGTATTTTTCGATGGTGCCTGCGCTGCGTTCCCTCTGCTGCAGCCAGGCGCGGTAGGCGTTCAGTGTCATGGCTCCCACTCCTTTGTTCGTATCGCTCCTATCATACCCGATTTTCCCCCGCTGCGTCCCTGCCGCCGGGAAAAAACGCCCCCTGCACAAAAATTGTAAAATTCTGCCGCCTGCGGGCAGAAGTCTTTACAAACCGGCGGCAAACGGCTACAATAGAACTAATTAACATCGGCAAAAGTCCCTGTGGACGGAACAAACAAGAAAAGAGGAACTGCGAATGAAACGGAAACTGCTGATCGTGCTGGCCATTCTGACGCTCTGCGTGGCGCTGGCCGCCTGCAAAAAGAGCGAGGACGCCCCGGCCAGCTCCGCCGCGCCGGAAGCCACGGCCACCCCGGAACCCACCCTGCCCCCCTATGAGGCCAACGCCCTGACCGGCGAAGCCCGGGACGCCGACTACAAGAACCAGCGCATCACCGCGGTCATGGTCAACAACATCGTGGCGGCCCGCCCCCAGCGCGGCCTGTCCAAAGCCGACATCCTGTTCGAGATCAAGGTCGAGGGCGGCATCACCCGTTTCATGCCCCTCTATACCGATTATGAGGATATTGGCGAGATCGGGCCCGTGCGCTCCGGCCGCGACCAGTTCTTCCGCCTGATCCTGCCCTGGCAGGCCCTCTACGTCCACGAGGGTCAGTCCGTGGTCATGCAGCAGTATGCCATCGACTACAGCTACGGCAACCTCAACATCAACGACGTGGGCAACTGGGGCGACCGCGACCCCGGCCGCGTCAACTGGAACGGCGCGTCCTACAACAGCGGCACCCTGGCCTATGAGCACACGCTGTACATGACCTCCGACGAACTGGCGGAGTACATCCAGGACCATAACATCGACATGGACCGCCCCACCGACTCCACCTTCTTCAACTTCGTGGACTACCGCACCGGCGAGACCCGCGACCTCTCCGCCAGCCTGGACAGCGCCTACAGCGACAAGTACGGCCCTGTGGTCAGCGACGGCGAGTATGTGGAGATCGAGCACAGCCCCTCCTACAAGACCCGCTTCCTGTATGACGCTGCCAGCAACACCTACACCATGCAGCAGAACTACAGCGACGGCCAGTGGCGCGACACTGTGGACGAGGCCAACGACACCACCCTGGCCTTCCCCAACGTGCTGGTGCTCTATACCGACATCCACACCTACCCCGGCCACGAGGCCAAGGACCTGCAGTATGCCGAGTACGCCTGGGGCGGCATCGGCTACTACTGCTACGGCGGCAAGTGCGAGAAGATCTACTGGCAGAAGGGCACCCCGCAGGAGGCCCTGCGCCTGTACTATCTGACCGAGGACGGCCAGTGCAGCGACACCCCGCTGGAAGTCAACATCGGCAAGAGCTATGTGGCCGTGACCGACGTGGACTACGCCGAGAACTTCATCCACACCACCCTGGCCGACATGGACCTGGAGAGCACCACCACCAAGACCTATGAGAGCGACTACGTGGAGGACGACGCCGAAGCCGGCGAGACCCTGGGCATGAGCACCGACGACCTGACCAACAACGCCACCGGCGCCGGCGACGCCGCCGAGGACCCCGAGGCCGTGGGCTGACCCGCACACACGGACCCTTCCTGCTGAACATCCCGGCGCAGTCCGCCCGACGCGGGCTGCGCCTTTGCGCTGGCGCGCCGCCGCCGGCGGATGCCCGCCGGTGGGGACAGGTTTAGATTTGCAGTAAAGGAACATTTGCGTATGAAACGAACCATCCAGGCGCTGGGCCTGACCGCGGCCCTGCTGGCCGCCCTGCTGCTGGGCGGCTGTACCGGCGGGGAGGGGGCTTCTTCCGCCGCCCCGGGACCGGCGGCGACGGCCGAACCCACCCCCACGCCCCAGGCGGAGCCGGTCCCCAACCCGCTCACCGGGCTGGCGGACGCCGACTACACGGGCCGCCGCCCGGTGGCCGTGACGCTGCGCACCCTGTCCGGCGCGGCGCCCCAGTGGGGCGTCGCCGCCGCCGACGTGCTGGTGGAGGGCGTGACCGAGGGCACCACCGCCAGCCTGATGGCCCTGTACGCCAACGTGGACGCCATCAGCAAGGCGGGGCCGGTGGGGCCGGGGCGCGACCTGCTGCTGCAGTTCGCCCTGCCCCTCAACGCCCTGCCCGTACACATCGACAAGAACATCTACGCCTCCAACCTGCTCAACGCGCTGGGCTACCAGGACCTGGACGGCTACCACATCGGCAAGGCGGCCTTCGCCTTTGACCAGGACCGCCAGAACGCGGGCTACCGCGAGGAAAACTGCTGGTACACCACCGCCGACCTGATCCGCGCCGGCCTGGAACAGTACGGCGCCTCGCTGGAAGGGGAGAACACGCCGCTGTTCCTGTTCGGGGAGCGCGCCCCCGTGGCCGGGGACGCCCGCAACGCCACCAGCCTGACGGTGACCTTCTCCCCCGACGACAGCGAGCAGCTGAACTTTGACGCGGCCAGCGGGCTGTATTACAAGACCAACGCCGACGGCTCCCCGGCCACCGACGCCGACAACGGCCAGCAGGCGGCCTTCACCAACGTGTTCGTGCTCTATGCGTCCAGCGGCATCAAGGACGACGGCTACACCCGCGACTATGATATGACCGGCGGCACGGGGCTTTACCTGACCGGCGGCGCGTGGGAGGCCATCACCTGGGCCAAGGAGGACGCCACCGGCCCCCTGCAGCTGACCGCCGCCGACGGCCAGCCGCTGGTGGTCAGCCCGGGCAAGAGCTTTATCGCGCTGTGGGGCGGCTATTACGGCCAGGCCCTGCGCCTGACCGGCGCGGACGGCGCCGAGCAGGCCCTGCCCGAGAAGCCCGCCCTGCTGGAGAGCGGCATCAGCGACGAAGCCGCCGCTGCGGCCCAGGCGGAGTTCGAGGCGCAGCAGAAGATCACCGACGCGCAGCAGGCGGTAGCCGACGCCACCGCCCAGCTGGAGGACGCCCAGGCCGCGCTGGACGAGGCCCAGGCGGCGCTCGACGCGGACAGCGGCAACGCCGACCTCATCGCGCAGCGCGACGAAGCCCAGGCGGCGCTGGATGCGCTGAACCAGACCATCGCCGACAACCAGGCCATCCTGGACGCCGCGGGCGTCACGGCCACGCCCACCCCCGCACCCGCGGGGTGAGTCCCGCCCTCTGGGAAAAAAGCAGAAGAACATAAGCCCCCCGGCCGCCCTTGCGGCCGGGGGGCTGGCTTTGCCGGAAGCAGGCGGCGGGCAAACGGCAGATAAAAAATCCGGGCATGGCGGCTGCCATGCCCGGATGCTTGCGGTAAAACGAACGGCGTCAGACGGCGGCGGGGGCCCCGGAATCCGTGCCCTCCTGCGGCTCGGCCGTGAAAAAGACGAAGAAGGTGTCGCCGTAGGAATCGTCGCTGAACATCTCCTGGTAAGAGATCGAGAAATCCTGGAACCCGGCGGGCACTTCGTACACCAGCAGGCCGGTGCGCTCCTCGTCGACGGCCAGCGTGTAGGTGGAGGGCAGCTGCTCATCGGTCAGGGTGGGCAGGTCCATCTGGTTTTCGGTGTCGTAGGTGATGGGCACGCGGAAATCTTCCTCGCCATCGCTGCCCCACTGGGCCTGGAAATCGGTGTCGTACATCTCGATGCTGCGGTTGTCGGTGTTGCGCACCGTCACGTCGGCCACCAGGAACATGCTGCCCTCCGCGGGGGTGGTCCCGGCGAACTCGGTGCAGGTATAGGCGCTGTTCACCGTGTAGTCGAAGAAGTAGGTCTGCATGGTGTCGCCCAGGCGGCCTTCGCCGTAGCCGTCCTCGCTGCTGATGGTCTCGCCGGGGTCGCTTTCAGCGGGGGCCTCGGCGGTGCTGCTGTCAGGGGCGCTGCTGTCAGGGGCGCTGCTGTCGGGGGCGCCGCTCTCCGCGGTGGAACCGGACCCGCCGGGCATGCTGCACGCGGTCAGGGCCGCCGCGGCGGTCAGGGCCAGGGCGGCGCAAAGGGTACGGGTGCGTTTCATAAGGGTACTCCTCCTTTGGTCGTGTTTGGGGGTCAAAAACAGGGAAGCCCCCGCAGAATACCCACAGCATACCATGTTTTGCGGGGAAAAGCAACGAAAGAACACTTTTTTGCGCGAAAAGCGCACACATGCCCGGGCGGTCTTGCCGCCCGGGCATGCGCCGCTTATTCTTCCGCCCCGTCCAGGTAGCCGCACGGCACCACGTCGTAGGCTTCGGCCAGGTGGTCGCGCATCCACATCTCGGCGTCCAGCCGCAGGCTGTAGCCCGCGCCGGGGTCGGTCATCCATTCCTCCGGCTTGCGGAAGGGCAGGGCGTGCTGGGCCAGCATGTTCATGATGACCCCGCCGTGGGTCACGCAGGCGGCCTCCTGGGTATGGGTGCGCAGCAGGTACTCGAACATTTTCATCAGCATGCCCGAAGTGCGCTCAAAAAACGCCTGCCGGTCCTCGGCCCCCGCGGGTACCGCACGGCTGGTGGGGTCCATCCACCGGGCGAACTCGGGGTCTTTCACCAGCTGCTGCAGCGGCCGGCCTTCAAACTTGCCGAACGCCATCTCCCGCAGGTCCTGCAGTTCGATCTGGCGCACGCCGGGGAACAGCACGTCCGCCGTCTGGGTGGCCCGCAGCAGGGGGCTGGTGAACACCAGCGATACCTCCGGGTAGCGGAACTGCGCTTTCAGCTCCTGCAGCTGGGCGCGGCCCTCGGCGCACAGGGGCAGGTCGGTGCCGCTGCCTATGTACAGCCCCTGCAGGTTCCCGGCGGTCAGGCCGTGGCGGATCAGATGGAGTTTGTAATATTTCACGGTGTTTCTCACTTTCCTTATTAGGGTAACGCTACCAGCATACCCCAAAACGGGCGCGCCCGCAATGGAAAAATGTTACAATTTGATTACAGAATCCCGGCGCGGCCGCGCCCTGCGCCCCGCCGCCCACAATATTTATAGCCCGTTTTGCGGCGCGCGCCCCAAGATATGGGCGGGGCGTGCGCCGTGGGCAAAACGCGGGGCAAAACGCAGTCGAAAGCCGGGTTTACAAAGCGTTTTTTGACGAATATAATATACAACACGTAGAAACAACAGGCTGGCCGGTCCCGGCGGCCCGGCGCGGCGCGCCGGTGGGACCCGCCGCGGAAGAGGATGGATATGGCCAACGAGTTCAGCCGCATTCTTACGCTGCTGCGTAAAGAACGGGGCATCACGCAGAAACAGGCCGCGCAGGAGCTGGGCATCAGCCAGGCGCAGCTTTCCCATTACGAAAAAGGCATCCGGGAGTGCAGCCTGGCCTTTGTGGTCCAGGTGGCGGATTATTACGGCGTCAGCTGCGACTACCTGCTGGGCCGCAGCGCCGAGCGCAGCGGCCAGACCATCCGCGTGGAGGACCTGCCCGGCGCGGGCGGCAGTTCCAGCGGCAGCGTCTACCGGGGCAGCGTGCTGCCGACGATGTACAAAAAGCTGATCGAGAACTCGCTGGAGATCCTCTATGATAAATTGCAGGAAAGCGGGGACAAGCAGCTGGTCACGGCCGTCAGCCGCTACCTGATGCTGGCGGTGTACAAGGTGTTCCGGCAGCTGCATGACGCTTCGCCCCGCAACGTGGCGGGCATGTTCCGGGTGCGGGGGGCGCGCTGGCAGGCCAGCGCCGAGGCCGCCATGCACCTGACCGAAGCCGACCTGGCCGCCGTGCTGCGGGGGGAGGACGGCGTGCACGCCAGCGAGGACCCGGCCACCCGGGCGCTGACCACCGAACGGCTGACCCACGACTACCCCCGCCACGCCACCAGCCTGCTGAACCTTATCAAAAACGCCGAGGAGACCATGCAGGAAACGACGCGGCCCTGACGCGCCGGAAAAAACAGAGAAAACCGCTGCCTGCGGCATGGGCAGCGGTTTTGTGTTGGGCGGCGTATTACTTCCCGGCCAGCGCCGCGCGGCAGCGCGGGCAGACGAACTTGCCGTGCAGTTCCACCGAATCGGGCGAGACCTCGCCGCACAGCGCGCAGGCGTCCGCCGGGCGGTACTTGCGCAGCAGGATGGCGTCGCCTTCGGTCAGGATCTCCAGCGGTGTGTCGGCGGTGATGCCGAAGGTGCGGCGCAGTTCCTTGGGCAGCACCACGCGGCCCAGCGAATCCATATGACGGACGATCCCGGTAGAAATCATAGAGCAACCTCCTGTGGAAAACGGCGCTGCGGGCAGCGCCTGCAAAATGTGGTGGGGGTTTTTGTCCCCTTGCGCAACTTCTTGTAGCAATTATACGAGAGCTTGGTAATATTGTCAATATTTGGCAGCCGGGAACCGTTCGACAAAATCCGACGGATGGCGCTGCGGCGCGTAATTTTGAAAAAATTTGTACAGAAGCCCGCCGGGTGTGGCAGAAAAGGGCTTCCAGTTTTCGACAAATTCCGCGGGGCGTTACAACTCCGACACAACTTGGACACAACCGCGTGCTACGATGTTATATAAAAGGGGGGCCGGACCCCTCCGGCAAGGGAAACCGCAGGACGTGCAAAGAAAGGAGCCCGCCATGGCCAAAGGTCGGATCGTGCGCTATGAGGAGCCGGCGCGCCGCGCGCCGGAACGTTCCGTCTATACCGGCCGGGCCCGCCGCAGGCGGCGCCGCCGGGGCCGGGGGCTGCTGTTCGCGCTGGCGGCGCTGGTGCTGGCCTCGGCGGCGGCCTTTGTGGTGTGGCACGCCTGCGCAGGCCCCGGCGCGGGGCGCGCGCAGACCGAAGGGGACGAAGCCGCGCAGCAGGAAAGCGGCAGCGCGGCTGCCGGGCTGGCCGCCCCGGCGGACGGCCGCATCGTGGTGGCCATCGACCCGGGGCACGGCGGGGTGAACCCGTCCATCGGGGCGGAGGACTACGGCAGCGAGTCGGGCGGCCTGCGGGAGAGCGAGATCACCCTGGCCACGGCCCGGGCGCTGTACAGCCTGCTGGAAGCCGACGGCCGTTTTGCGCCGCTGCTCACCGCCGACGGCACGGCCTACCTCAAACCCAGCGAGCGGGGCGCGGCGGCCCAGGCCGCGGGGGCGGAATTCCTGCTTTCGATCCACCTGAACTACGACGGCAGCAGCGATTCCTCCGGCTTTGAATGTTACGCCGCGCCGCCGCGCCTTGCCACCAACGCCGACAGCGTGCGTTTCGGGCTGCTGGCGGCCCGGGCGTTCAGCGGCCTGGGGCTGCGGCTGCGCGGGACCACCGGCGTGCGCTACTTATACTACGGCTGGAACGATGAGAAGCTGATCTATGAATCCACCGACGCCACCCCCCGCAGCGAACCCACCTTTACGGTGCTGGAAGCCTGCGGCTGCCCGGCGGTGCTCTGTGAGGAGGGGTTCATCAGCAGTTCCGGCGACATGGCCCTGCTGGCCGGGGAGGACGGCTGCCAAACGGCGGCGGAACTCTACTACCAATGCCTGTGCGAATATTTCGGGCTGGAGGAACCGTAAAAAGACAACCGATACGCGGGCGGGCCGCGCACTGCCTGCCCGCGCAAAACCACCAAACCCCGGCGGCACAGGCTGCCGGGGGCGTTTTTTTGCGGGCGGAGCGGCGGTTCGGCCCGTTTGGGATCCCTTCGCTTCCTTCCCGGCAAAGAAGGAAGTTTTTTTGCGGCCTTTTCGGCGCAGGGTGTCCGCGCGGCGGGCATTTGCAGGCTTTCCCACTGATTTTCGGGTTTCCCCGGCCTGCGGCAAAAACCACCGTCCGCCCCGTGGTATAGTGCAGGCACCGTACGGCATACAACATAAAGGGGGAAACTCACGTGGCTGTGTTTACAAGGGAAAATCTGCATCTTCCGGCGGCGGACGCCGGGCCGCTGCTG
This sequence comes from Candidatus Gemmiger avistercoris, assembly GCA_019116705.1. GTDB lineage: Bacteria > Bacillota > Clostridia > Oscillospirales > Ruminococcaceae > Gemmiger > Gemmiger avistercoris. The sequence continues at coordinate 34,633 of DXBF01000048.1, read as the reverse complement.
CCCGCGGGGGCGCGGGCCTCGGCGCTGCTGTGGCAGGGGGCCGCGGCGGGCGCGGGGCTGGTGCTGGGGGCCGGGCAGGTCTACGGCGGGGCCGCGCCTTTCGGGCTGGCGCTGGTCATCGGCTGCCCGCCGGGGTATCTGTTCGCGGCGGGCGCGGGCGCGCTGGCGGCCGGCCTGGTCTTTCAGCCGCTGGCGATGGGCCTCCGGCTGGCGGGGGCGCTGGCAGCCGCTGTGGCGGGGCGGTGGCTGGGCGGCGGCAGGCCCCGCACGGGGGCGCTGGCCGGCTGCCTGACGCTGCTGGCTGTGCAGGCGCTGGAACTTTTTTTCGCCGGGGGCGTCCCGGACCCGGCAGGGCTGGCCGCCACGGGGTGTACCGCCCTGCTGGCGGCGGGGTTCGGCTGGGCGTTCGTACAGTTCCCGCCGCAGCAGGCGCGGGGGGCCTGCCTGCTGCTGGCCGTGGGGGTGGCCTGCCTGCAGCGCTTTGCCGCCGGGCCCTGGGCTCCGGGCCTGGCGCTGGCCGCGGCGGCGGGGCTGTGCGCGGCCATAGCGGGTACATTGGAGCAGACGGCGGTGCTCAGCATCGCCTTTGCGGCGGCCCTGACGGCGGCCAGCCCCGGGCTGTGCTATGCGGCGCTGGCCGTGGCCCTGGGCAGCCTGGCGGCCTCCTGCCTGTACCCCGGCGAGCGCTGGCGCTGCGCGGGGGTGTTCACGGCGGGCTGCACGCTGGGCGCGCTGGCCGCCCCCGACGCGGCGGGGGTGCTGCCCCTGGCGGCGGGCGCGGGGCTGGGGGCCTGCGTGGCGCTGGCCCTGCCGGGGGAATGGCTGCGGGCGGTGTTCCCGGCGCCGGCACCCCCGGCCCCGGCCCAGGGCCTCGGCGGGGCCGCGCGGCGGCTTTCCGGCGTGGCCGATACCCTCAGCGACATCGCCGAGACCGTCAACGCCGTCTGCGCCCGCCAGATGCCGCCCCGGGGCGAGAATTTCGACTTTGTGGTGGAGCACGTGGCCCGCACCACCTGCAAGACCTGCACCCGCCGCAGCCGCTGCTGGGTGCGGGGCTACGCCACGGCCATGGACGGGCTCTACCAGCTCAAACCCGCCCTCGAAAGCCGGGGCCGGGTGGAGGTGGAGGACCTGCCGGGGCAGCTGTCGGTCTGCATCCATCCGGGGGACCTGTGCATGGCGGCCAACCACGGCTACCGGCTGTGGCGCAGCCGCCGCCAGACCCGCGCCCGGGCCGCCACCCTGCGCGCGGCCCTTACCGAGCAGTACAGCGCCCTGGCTTCGGCGCTGGCCCAGCTGGCGGGCAAGCTGGGCCAGGCGGGCCTGCCGGACCCCCGGCGGGAGGCCAAGGTGGCCCAGCTTTTCGCGGGGCTGGGGCTGGAGGCGCTGGAGTGCAGCGTCACCGCCGACCTCGCGGGCCGCCTGACGGTGTCGGTGACCATCGCCCGCACCCGCTTTACGGCGGAGGAGGCCGCGGCCCTGGGGGCGGAGGTCGGCCGCCTGTGCCGCCGGGACCTGGAAGAACCCGAGATCACCCACTGCCGCACCGTGACCATGCTGACGTTCAGCGAAAAACCGCTGTTCCGGGCGCAGTTCGGCGCGGCGGCCCATGCGGCCAGGGGGCAGGCGGTCAGCGGGGACGCGCTGGAGCAGTTCTGCGACGCTTCGGGCCGGGCCCAGATGCTGCTGTGCGACGGCATGGGCACCGGCCGCGCCGCCGCCGTGGACGGCCAGATGGCCGCACGCCTGACCAGCCAGCTGCTGCGGGCGGGCTTTGCCGCCGAGAGCGCGGCCCGCCTGGTGAACGTGGCCCTGGGCCTGAAAAACGCCGAGCAGGAATCCGGCGCCACGCTGGACCTGCTGACGGTGGACCTGTACACCGGCCGCGCAGGGCTGTTCAAGGCGGGGGCGGCCCCCAGCTTTCTGGTGCGGGGCGGCGTGCCCCATCCGCTGGAGGGCGCCAGCCTGCCCATGGGCGTGCTGGACACCGTCGTGGGCCGTTCCACCACCTTCGGCCTGGACGCCGGGGACTGGGTGGTGCTGGTGAGCGACGGCGTGCTGGCCGACGGCAGCGAATGGCTGCTGCAGCAGCTGCAGCTCTGCGCCAAACTGGACCACACGCCGGAACAGGCCGCCCGGGCCATCGCCGACGCCGCCGTGCGCCGCGCCGGGGAGAAGCAGGACGACATCACGGTGGCGGTGCTCAGGCTGGCCGCGTCAAAGGGGGTGGGCGCCGCGTGACGGCGGCAAAACGGCCGCCGGGCCGCAGTATTCGCCAGTTGCGCAAAAATATTTCCTGAAAATCCGAAAAAACTGTTTAAAATTCCACAAAGATGTGGTAAAGTAGAATCAATCGGTGAGAAATGTTCAAATTCACCAGTAATCTACGCCGCAGGGCGGGACACAAAGCCCCGGCGCGAAAAGAGGTTTGACGATTCATGGACTATGCAAGCAAAGACATCCGCAACATCCTGGTGGCCGGTCATGCCGGATGCGGCAAGACGACGCTGACCGAGGCGCTGCTGTATCTGAGCGGCGCGACCGAGCGCATGGGCCGTGTGGAGGACGGCACCGCCGCCAGTGACTTTGACCCCGAGGAAATTCGCCGCAAAGCGTCGCTGAATTCCAGCGTGATCCCGGTGGAGTACCAGGGCATCAAATACAACCTGATCGACACCCCGGGCCTGTTTGACTTTGAGACCGGCGAAGCCGAGGGCGTCATGGCGGCCGAGAGCGTGCTGATCTGCGTGTCGGCCCGTTCGGGCGTCAGCGTGGGCGCCGAGAAAGCCTACCGGCTGGCCTGCAAGAACAACAAGGCGCGGATGATCTTTGTGACCAAGACCGACCTGGAGAACGCCGACTATTTCAAGGTCCTGGAACAGATGAAGATCCAGTTCGGGCCCAGCGTGTGCCCCTGCGTGGTGCCGGTGCGCCTGGACGACGGCACCGTGGCGTACATCAACCTGTTCAGCCAGAAGGCGTTCAAGTATGAGGGCGGCAAGCAGATCCAGATCGACCTGCCCGACATCGGCCACCGCTTCGAGGGTCTGATCCAGGCCATGAGCGAGGCCATCGCCGAGACCGACGAAGCGCTGATGGAGAAGTTCTTCTCCGGCGAACCCTTCACCACCGAGGAAATCGTCCAGGGCATGGCCACGGGCGTGCGCGGCGGCCAGATCACGCCGGTGTTCTGCGGCAGCGCCGTCAACAACCAGGCGCTGGATATGCTGCTGTACAACATGAACGTGCTGCTGCCCGGCGCCGACACCGCCGCCGCCGTGGGCGAGACCAAGGACGGCGACCCCGTGGAGATCACCGCCGACCCCGACGCCCCGGTCTGCGCCTACGTGTTCAAGACCGTGGCGGACCCCTTTGTGGGCAAGCTGAGCTTTATCAAGGTGCTGGCGGGCAAACTGACCGCCGCCAGCAACGTCGTCAACGCCCGCACCGGCCAGCCGGAACGCCTGGGCAAGACGCTGACGGTCTGCGGCAAGAAGCAGACCGATACCCCGGCCATCACCACCGGCGATATCGGCGCGGTAGCCAAGCTGCCCGCCGCCAAAACCGGCGACACCCTCTGCGACCCGGCCCGCGTGGCGGCCCTGCCCGCGCCCGTCTACCCCATCGCCAACTACCGCATGGCGGTCAAGGTGGCCAAGAAGGGCGACGAGGGCAAGGTCTCCGGCGCGCTGGCCCGTTTGATCGAGGAGGACCCGGCCATCACCTTCCACACCGACCCCGAGACCAAACAGCAGATCATCGGCGGCCTGGGCACCCAGCACCTGGAAGTGGCGGTGGCCAAGCTGAAGAACAAGTTCGGCGTGGAGATCACGCTGGAAGCCCCGCGCGTGCCGTACCGTGAATCCATCCGCAAGAGCTGCAAGGCCCAGGGCCGCCACAAGAAGCAGACCGGCGGCCACGGCCAGTTCGGCGACGTGTGGATCCAGTTCGAGCCCATCGAGGGCGAGGGCGTGGAATTTGCCGAGAACGTGTTCGGCGGCAGCGTGCCGAAGAACTTCTTCCCGGCGGTCGAAAAGGGCGTGCGGCAGGCCGCCGAGCACGGCGTGCTGGCGGGGTACCCGATGGTGGGCATGAAAGCCACCCTGCTGGACGGCAGCTACCATCCCGTGGACTCCAGCGAAATGGCGTTCATCATGGCGGCCAAGCTGGCCTATAAGGCGGCTGTTCCCGAGGCGGGCCCCGTGCTGCTGGAACCCATCGGCGCGCTGAAAGCGCATGTCCCGGCGGACAATACCGGCGACATCATGGGCGAGGTCACCAAGCGGCGCGGCCGCGTGCTGGGCATGAGCCCCGACGAGGACGGCCTGCAGAGCGTGGAAGCGGAAGTGCCCATGGCGGAAATGCAGGATTTCACCACCTTCCTGCGGCAGCTCACCCAGGGCCGCGGCTGGTATACGTTTGATTTCGTCCGCTACGAGACCCTGCCCTCCAACCTGGAAGGCAAGGTCATCGAACAGGCGAAAGCCCTGGGCAACCTCTCCGACGACGAGTGAGCCCCGGCACAGGGGACCGGCCTTGTTCTTTCTTTGCAAAGGCGAACCAAAGAAACTCCCAACAAAAACCGGGGGTATGGCGTATGCCATACCCCCGGTTTTTTATGGGAAGTTCGCTGGTCCCTTTCTTACAAGAAAAGGACGAGAACAGGCGATCCCCCGGTCCGGGGCTCTTTGCTGCCGCCATGGGGGAGGAAGAAACGGGAAAGGCAGGCAAAAGGCTTCTTGACAAACATCCGAGTTCGGACTATAATAGTAACATCCGATGTCGGATGTTAACAGGAGGGGCAGAGTATGGATCGGAACACACAGCGCGGGATCGACGCGATCACCCAAAGGACCAAGGAGATCAATTCGCTGTATCATACAGCGGCTGCCAAATCCGGCATTCCAGACGGCGAGGTCGCCATCTGGTCCCTGCTGCTTGGTTCGGAGCGGGAGTATTCACAGCAAGATTTGTCGGAACTGCTGTTCCTTTCCAAGCAGACCGTAAACACGATCATTTCCAAACTGGTCCGCAAAGGTTTTGTTGTGCTGGAACACTGCCCGGGCAGCCGGAACCGCAAAGTGGTGCGCCTGACGGACGCCGGATCGGCTTTTGGCCTGGAACACGTGATGTGGATTTTTGCGGCCGAGCAGCGGGCGATGGAGGATGCGGATCTGCAGGAACTGCAGGCCTGTCTCTCCATGCTGGACAAATTTATCCTCAAATTCAGAAAAGAGATCACAGGAAAAGCGGAACTGTAACAGGGGCGGCCGATCGATACGCCGTCAAGGGCGGGCCGATCGGCGCCGCAGTCCGTCACAGGGAGGGGCGGGTTTATGAAAAGACGCAAAACCACCAACAAATATCTCGATAAAAAGAAAGAGGATCGGTTCCTGACCCTGCCCAATATCCTGTCCCTTTGTATGCGATACGAAATTTGCAATTGCTGAAGGACCACAGGAGGTGAGACCCATGCAGCCGGTATGTGGGCCATTGCCGCGGGGCGTCCGACCCCTGCGGGAGCGTATACCGAACACTTTACAGAAAGGGCATATCATGAAAGAAAAATGGAAGTATTTTTTACTCGGCGCCGGTTCGGTCGTGGGGGGATTTCTGCTGTATGTGTTGACGCGGGACACCGCAAAGCCCACCCGCATAACGTGCGATGACCGGGCGGCAAGCACACCCGCCCCGGGGGCTTCTTCGTCCGCTGCCCGTGCGTACATTGCCCGCCGAAGGGCGCAGATCCAAAAGCAAAGAGCCGCCCGGTCCGGCGGCCCTCTTCGCCCGGAACCGGCGGAAGCCTCCATGGCAAACGCCGGTACATCCGCCCCCGCCACACAGGGCTACGCCGTGCAGAACACAGGCGCCGAAAAAAATAACAAATGAAAGAAAAAATCAAAAAGATCCTTCGCTTCATCACCAATCCCCGCCTGCTTTTCTGTATTGCGCTGGCATGGTTGATCACAAACGGCTGGTCGTACATTCTGTTCGCCATCGGCACCGCCGAAAAGATCCCCTGGATGACCGCTGTTTCCGGGGCGTACATCGCATTTCTCTGGCTGCCCCTGTCGCCGGAAAAAATAGCGACGTTTGCGATCGCTTTGGGGCTTTTGAAGCTGCTGTTCCCCAACGATCAAAAGACCCTTGCGGTGCTGCGCCGGTTTTACCAAAAAGCGAAGGCCGCCTTCCAGGCAGGGCCCCGAAAAAAGCGGAAAGGCGATTCTCAAAAAGCGCCGCAGGGATCCTGAGGGAAACCACAGGGGCAACCTGTATGGCAAAAGCAGCCTGTGCGATCGTCCGGAAGGACGCCTGTTCTGGTCCTTTTCTTGTAAGAAAAGGACGAGCGAACTTTCGATGAAAAACCGGGGGTATGGCATACGCCATACCCCCGGTTTTTGTTGAGAGTTTCTTTGGTTCGCCTTTGCAAAGAAAGAACAAGGCGATCCCCCGGTCCGGGGCGCGCGGTAGCGGAAAGTAGCGCGGGGTTGCTTGTATACCGGGGCCGGATATGCTACGATGGAGTCAGACAAAGGGAAACCAAACGGAAAGGCAGGTGTACAGCATGACGGCAGCAGAATGGGGCAGGCAGCTGGCCGCCGCCCGGCGCGCCCGGGGCTGGACCCAGGAATCCCTGGCCGAACGGGTGGGCGTATCGCGGCAGGCCGTCGCCAAATGGGAACGGGGCGCGGCCCTGCCCGGCCCCGGCAACCTGCTGGCCCTGCGCCAATGCCTCGGCGACGCCCTGCCCGAACCGCCTGAACCTGCGGAGGGCGCGGTGCAAAACACGCCGGAGGAAACGCCGCAGGCAGCGGATGTTCCGCCGGACCCGGCGGGCGCAGAGGAAACGGGGAAGGCGGCGGAACCGCCTGTGCCGGAAAAACCGGCTGCCCCGGATAGCACGGGCAAAGGGAGAAAAAGCCGCCCGTGGCTGGTGGCGCTGGCGGTGCTGTGCGTGGTCTTTTGCCTGCTCTCGCTGGTGACCTACGTGTTCACGGCGGTGGCGGGGGCGTACTTGCTGCTGGTCACGGTGGCGGCGGTGGCCGCCTGGGCCGTGGTGTGCAAGGTGCGCGGCCATTCTGCCGCCCCGGCGCTGTGGGGCGGGCTGAAAGCCGTCGGCGTGCAGCTGGCGGCGCTGGCCGTGGCGGCGGTGTTCGCCTACTTCTTCTGGCTGGCCGGGGCCGGGTACCGCGTGGACGCGCTGGTGCCGCTGACCGAGACGGCGGTGCGGCAATATCCGGCGCTGGTACAACGGATAGACGACAGCGCCCTGATGCAGGAAACGCCCTGTGCGCTGTGCATCGGCGGGCCTGTACCGGGGGAGCGCATCACAAAGCGGTATCTGGTAGTAGCGCGGGGGGTGACCGGCGAACCGGCGACCCACATTCGGACGCGGGACTTCCGCATCCGGCTGACCTGGCAGCCCGGTGCCCCGGACGAGATGCAGTATTATCTGGTCCAGTGCAGCGGCGACCGGGATTTCAACATCGAGGTGACGGTGACGGGTTCGCCGGAACAGCAGATCGACCTGACCGCGCTGCCGGATAGCCAACAGACACAGGCGCAATGGGACACGGATCTGCAAGAACTCTGGCAGACCTATGGCTGATCTTGCCCTTTTCTTGAAAGAAAAGGGCGAAAAGAACTTTCCATAAAAAACGGATAGAGGGCGCGCCCTCTATCCGTTTTTTGTTTGGAGTTTCTCTGGTCCGCCTTTGCAAAGAAAGGACGGATGCTTACAGCGCCGCCAGCGCGGCGCGGACGCGGGCCAGCGTTTCCTCCCGGCCCAGCATGGCGGCCAGGTCGGTGCCGCCGCCCGGCGTGCGGGCCTTGCCCGAAAGGGCGATGCCCAGCGGGTACAGCAGCCAGCCGTTTTTCTTTTCCATCGCTTCGGCCTGGGCCTTGCAGGCGTCGAAGATGGCGTCGCGGGTCCAGTCCGTCACGCCCTCCAATACCGGCAGCAGGGCGGCCAGGGCTTCTTTGGCGCTTTCCGGCGTGGTTTTCTGCTTCTTGTTGCGGTACAGTTCCGCGTCGTAGGGCAGCGCCGCGTCGAAGAAGTCCAGCTGCGGCGGAATGTCCTCCAGCACTTCGCAGCGGGGCTGCAGGTTGGCGCAGAGCAGGTCCCGGTCAATGTCACGGTGCACGGCACTGTTGATGAAGGGGTCAGCCAGACGGCGGAACTCCTCGGGGGGCAGGGCGCGGATGTAGGCCGCGTTGATGGCTCGCAGCTTCAGCGGGTCGAAGATGGCCGGGGACTTCGAGATCCGCGCCGGGTCCCAGATCTTCACCATCTCGTCGAGGCTGAAGATCTCCTGCTCGCCCTCGGGGGCCCAGCCCAGCAGCAGCAGATAGTTCAGCACCGCCGCGGGCAGGTAGCCCTTGGCCACCAGATCCTGGTAGCTGGCGTCGCCGTTGCGCTTGGACAGCTTGTTCTGCGCGTCCTTCATCACCGGCGGGCAGTGGATGTAGACCGGCTTCTCCCACCCGAAGGCGTCGTACAGCAGATTGTACTTGGGCGTGCTGGACAGGTACTCGCTGCCGCGGATCACGTGGGTGATGCCCATCAGGTGGTCGTCCACCACGTTGGCGAAGTTGTAGGTGGGCATGCCGTCGGTCTTGATGAGGATCTGGTCGTCCAGTTCGCTGACGTTCACCTCGATGTGGCCGTAGACCACGTCGTCGAAGGCGGCCACGCCGCTTTCGGGGATCTTCTGCCGGATGACGTAGGGTTCCCCGGCGGCCAGCTTGGCGGCCACTTCCTCCGCGCTCAGGTCGCGGCAGTGGCCGTCGTAGTGGGTCATTTCGCCTGCGGCGCGCTGGGCTTCGTGGAGTTCGTTGAGGCGTTCCTCGGTGCAGAAGCAGTAGTAGGCCTTGCCCGCCTTGACGAGCTGCTCGGCATACTGCTTGAACATGCCCATGCGCTGGCTCTGCACATAGGGGCCGACGGGGCCGCCTACGTCGGGACCTTCGTCCCAGGTCAGGCCGGTGGCGCGCAGCGTATCGTAGATGATGTCGGTGGCGCCCTCCACATAGCGGCCCTGGTCGGTGTCCTCGATGCGCAGGATGAAGGCGCCGCCGTTGTGGCGGGCCTGCAGATAGGTGTACAATGCGGTGCGCAGATTGCCCACGTGCATGTAGCCGGTGGGCGACGGCGCAAACCGGGTGCGGACGTTGGATGCCATAATCGTAACCCCTTTATCGTTTGTACGGTGTCGTTCTATCGAAAGTATAGCGGTCCCGGCGGGCGCTGTCAACTCAGACCAGGTACGGCTCGAACCGGTGCAGGTCGTCGATCTTGACGGTGGCGCGGTAGTACACGCCGGTCTCGCGGTATTCCTCGGCGGCCACGCTGCCGCGGCTGCGCAGCACGTCGGCCAGGGCCAGTTTGTCGTAGGGCAGCAGCACCTCGATGCCGCGCACCCGGTGGGCCAGCACTTCGTCCAGGCGGGCCAGCAGTTCCGGCAGGCCGCGGCCGGTCCTGGCGCTGGTCAGCAGCAGGCCGGGGTCCAGCGGGATCAGGTTGGCGGCGTCGCATTTGTTGTAGACCACCAGCTGGGGGATGCCGCCGCAGTCCAGCGTGGCCAGCACCTCGTCGGTAACGGCCAGCTGTTCGGGGGCCTGCGGGTCGGAGGCGTCGGCCACCTTCACGATCACATCGGCGTAGGCGGCTTCCTCCAGCGTGCTCTTGAACGCTTCCACCAGGTGATGGGGCAGGCGGCTGACGAAACCGACGGTATCCACCAGGACCGTCTGCAGGCCGCTGGGCAGCGTCAGTTTGCGGGCGGTGGGGTCCAGCGTGGCGAAGAGCATGTCGGCCTCAAAAATTTGTTCCCCGCACAGGGCGTTCAGCAGGCTGGATTTGCCCACGTTGGTGTAGCCCACCAGGGCGATCACCGGCACGTTGTTTTTGCGGCGGGCGCGGCGGGTCTCGCCCCGGCGCTTTTCCAGTTCCGACAGCCGCTGTTCCAGGTGTTCGATGCGGTGGTGCAGGTGGCGGCGGTCCAGTTCCAGCTTGGTCTCGCCCGCGCCGCGGCGCGCGCCGCCGCCCCCGGCCCCGCCGCCGCCCTGACGGCTCAGGCTTTCGCCCAGGCCCTGCAGCCGCGGCAGCTGGTAGCGCAGCAGGGCCAGCTCGGTCTGCAGCTTGCCCTCGTTGGTGGTGGCCCGGGCGCGGAAAATCTCCAGAATCAGCAGCGTGCGGTCCAGCACTTCCACCTGCAGCGCCGCCGAAAGGTTGCGGATCTGGCTGCCGGTCAGTTCGCCGTCAAAGATGGCGGCGGCCGCCTGCACGTTCTGGCAGACCAGCCGGGCTTCCTCCACTTTGCCGGCGCCCAGCAGCGTGGCGGCTTCGGGCGCGCTGCGTTTCTGCACCACTTCGGCCACGGCGTCCATGCCGTTGGCCTCGGCCAGCGCCCGCAGTTCGTCCAGGCTGCGGTCCATATCATACCGGCCCTGGTCCAGCGCCAGCAGCACCACCGGCAGGGCGCCGCCTTCGGTGCGCTTCTGCGCCGTAGCGCCAAAATCCAGTTCGATCGTATCGCTCATACTACCTCCTTACTTTCCTGGAGAAAGTAAGCAAAGAACTTTTCGTCGTTCATCCCGTCAGTGGGTCATGGCCGGAAAGCAGCCGCTTACTTTCTTGGAAGAAAGTAAGCAAAGAACTTTTACCCAAAATCGCACATGCGTGCGATTTTTATTGGAATTTCTTTGGTTCTTTCTTTGTAAAGAAAGAACGACTGCTCACTCTTTGACGCAGCGGTACGCCCGGCAGGGCACCGGCGTGCCGTCAAATTTGTGGTCGGTCACGTCGTGGTCGTAGACGAACCCTGCCTTTTGCAGCACCGCGCCGCTGGCCACGTTTTCGTTGGCGTGGCAGGCGGCCAGCCACTGCCCGCCCACCGTGCCGAACCAGTAGTCCCGCACGGCGCACAGCGCCTCGGTGGCATAGCCGTGGTCCCACCATTTGCGGCCCAGCGCGTAGCCCACGTCCCATTGGGCGCCCAGGCGCTCGGTGTTCAGGTGCCACCCGGCCGTCATCTCGGTCGCCGGGAAAATGCTGATGGACCCGAACAGCACGGTGCTGCGCTTGTCGGTAATGCCCCACTGGTAATAGGCCGGGTCAGGGTAGTGCTTTTCCCACTCGTTCAGCAGTTCGGCGGTCTCGCTCCAGCTGCGGTGGGCGTTCCAGCGCACAAAACGGGCTACCTCCGGGTCGCTGGCCCAGTTGTTGTACATCATCTCGCAGTCGTCCACCGTCAGCCGCCGCAGCAGCAGGCGGCCGGTCTCCAGCGTTTGGGTGCCGCAATGTTTCATGGTAAGCCTCCTTCTTTTTGCTTCAAAGCGCCGGGTCAGCGCCGTGCCGCAAGGAACCGCCGCAGCAGCGCCAGCGCCATCTGCCAGAGTTTTTGCAGCTGGGGGCGGTAGAGCGTGCAGTAGACGAACACGATCGCCCCCACCAGCACGAATTTGACCACAAAATGCTGGTAGAACACCACGCCCACGCAGGTGGCCGCCAGCGCCAGCAGAAACCCGGAGATGGTGCGCCCGTAGTTGGGGATGGTGCGGTAATAATACTGCCCGGTGACAGTACGGTACAAAAACATCGCCGCGTTGGAGGCCGCCACCGCCGCCGCCGCGCCGGTCACGCTGTACAGCGGCACCAGCCAGGCGCACAGGGCCACGTTGACCGCCACGCCCAGCGCCACGCCGATGGTGTCGTGGTGGGGGCGGCGGGCGATGGCGTTGCCGTAGACCGTGCCTTCGATGAGGATGGCGAACACCGCGGACAGCATCATCACCGGGAAAAACCGCATGCAGGCGGCTTTGTCCGGGAAGATCAGGAAGATCACGTCCTCGAACATGATGAGCACGCAGAAGAACCCGAACACCAGGAAATTCAGCACGTCATGGATGCGGCCGATGCGCTCCTGCTCGGTGCGGTAATGGGCGTAGACATACGGCCCCCAGTAGGTGGAAAACCCCGCCTGCACCGTCGTCACCAGCTGGGCCAGCGTGTAGGCGAACTCAAACAATCCCTGGGAGGTGGCCCCTGGCCCCGCCGCCAGGAAAGACAGGCAGACCGAGCGGTACAGCGGCGTCAAAATCGCCGCCGGGGCCAGCAGCAGGCCGTAGGGCAGCATCAGGCGGTAGACGCCCCGGTCCGCTTTGAGGGCCCGCAGCCCCCGGGGCGTGGCGGAAACTTCGTCCCGGGAGGCGCCCAGCGCGCGGAACCAGAAGGCGACGGCCACCCCGCCGAAGCCCGCCAGCGCCGCCGCGATGAACGCCCACACGTTGGAGGTGAAAAAGCCCGGCAGCAGATAGATCAGGTTCAGGCAGGCGTTCATCCACAGCGTCTGCACGGTGTAGGCGCGCACGTCGTTTTCCAGCCGCAGCAGCACGTTGACGTAGCGCACCAGCATATAGAGCGCGGCGTTCAGGAACAAAAACGGCACCAGCGCCGCGCCGCCCTGCCCCAGACCGAAAGCCACCGCCAGCGTAGGCGCGAAAAACAGGCTGGCCGCGGCCCCCACCACCAGCATGACCAGCAGCGAAAGCCGCACGCAGGCCAGGAACATGCCCCGGCCGGTGGCGCCCCGGGGCGGTTCCCGGTAAAAGCGCAGCAGCGCCTGGTCCAGACCCAGCATGCCTAAGTTCATCAGCGACATGGTGTAGGCCATAAAGGTGGCGGGTACGGCGTAGGCGTCTGCGGGCAGGATGCCCTTGATGATGAGCGCCGCGCCGCTGATGAGGAACCCCAGGTAGGTGGCGACGGAATATTTCATCACGTTGCCCACGAAACTCTCCGGTTTGGCGGGCTTTTGCTGCGGCGTGTCGGCCATGGGGCCACCTTCCTTTCACAGGGTGCAGATGAAAAGGGGAGTATTTCCAATCCGTCCGCGCCGGCGGACATGCGCCGACGGCGTGGACACATACAGGGAAATCCAGCACAAAATTGTGTGCGAGGAGTCTGCGACGAGTGCGCGATTTTGCGCTGGATTTTGTCGAAGGGGATTCCAAAGAGGGGAAACAGGAGCGTTAGGCACCGCCGTGCGCGACTGTTTCCCCTTTTGACTGCAAGTAGGGCCGTATGCGCGCGGCCATGCGCTCGGCTTCCTCCGGCGTCACGTGGGCCTTGTCCACATAGCCGTAGATGCGCTGGGCAAAATTGGCCAGCGGCGGGCAGAAGGCAAAGACGCGGCGCGGTTCCCATCCGTGCCGGTAGAGGAAATGCACCCCCGCCAGCGCCACGAACTTGAGCAGGTTGAAATGGGGCGTGAACCCCTCGCCCATGGGGTGGTCCCGGGGCGGGTTTTTGTACACATCTTCCAGCAGGTCGGCCATCCGCAGATAGGCCGGGCGCGCGCCGGGGTCGAAGTACCCCTCGATGACTTCCCGCGCGATGGGGAAGGGCGGCTGCGGGTCCGCCATGGCGGCGGCAAATTCCTCATAGCTGGTCACATACTGCGCGTCCTTGTAGATGACGGGGTCGTACTCATGCTCGATGGGCGCCGGACGCAGGATGTGGCAGCTTTTGCCCGCCATGTACACCTCGGCGATGGCGGTGCTCATCCAGATGGAGATGGAATCCGCCGCCACGATCCACTGTTTGACGGAGTCCGCAAAGATCACGTGGAAATTGGGCCGCTTTTTCGCCAGTTCTTCCAGCGCGGGGCTGTTCCACTCGCTGGGGTGGCGGCGGTAGACCAGTTCCACCTCCGGGTGGCCGGCCAGGTAACGGTCGAACCAGCGGAGCGTCTCGGTCATCGAGACGCGGTTGGTGCGGGCAAAGCCGGTGAAATCGGTGCCCGCCATTTTGGAAAGTTCGGCCACCTCGTCGTCGTTCATGCTGGCGTAGCCGAAGCTGGAGATATACAGGTGCAGGTGCTTGGCCGGGTCCAGGCCGAATTTTTCGCACAGGGCCTGCTTGCCGAGAAAATAGCCCTTGAACTCCGGCCGCAGGAAGTCCATCATCACCGCGCCGGTGACCGGGGTGTTTTTGGCGTCCATGCCGTGGGCCTGCAGCCGCCTGGCGGTGCGCTCGCCCCAGCAGGTCTGGATGCAGCGCTTGGCGTTGCCGTTCATGTTGAACCAGTCGCCCTTCTCCTGCGTGTCCGAGAGCATCTGCTCCCAGTGCAGGTTGACGATCTTGTTGCAGCGGCCGATGTTGTTGTACACATGGCTGTTGATGGCTTCGTTGTCGTACATGCAGCTGGCCACCAGCACCTCCGGCTTGTCCCGGCGGAACAGCCGCAGGTGTTTGGGGTCCAGCAGCTGGCGGATCTCGGCGGAATAGCCGCGGCGTTCCAGTTCCAGCTTGAGCAGCAGGTCGCTTTCATATTCGCGCACGGTGTGCTCGTACAAGATCAGAAAATCCAATGCCACAGGCTTGCTCCTTTTATCATGGCGGCAGGCGGACGGCCCCGCACGGGAAGCGCGCAGGGGCGGCCCTGGCCGCCCGCCTTGCCTTTCAGTTTGCAGAGAGGTCGGAGAACAGCTGCACGGTCCAGTCCGGCAGGCCGTAGCGCTCGTCCAGGTGGAACCCGTCGAAGAACTGGGTGTCGTCGTCGGTGATGCAGCTGCCGCCCCACTCGTAGTCCAGCAGCGTGAAGCCGTCCTCGGCGCTCCAGGCGCGCAGGGCGGGCAGCACCTCATTCTCCATGGCCCCGGTGATGCCGAACACGTCGCAGACCTCGGTGCGCACGTTCTGCGCCATGGGCGGCAGCACCACGGCCAGCCGCACGCCGCGCGCCTTGCAGGCGGCGGCCAGCGTGCGCAGCCGGGCGAACTGCTCCCCGTTCAGCGTCCAGTTTTCGCAGCGGGGGGTGATGGTGGCCGGGTAGTCGTACAGCTTGCGGTGCAGCGGCAGCACGGTGCCGTCGTCGGCCAGGTAGTCGCTCGCCGCCCAGTCGCCGGATTCGATGGTGTCCGGCGTGCCGCGGATGGTGTCCATCAGCACGGTGAGGGCGTTGACGTTGTATTCCAGGTTCAGGCAGTAGGCCAGCGGGTTTTCCAGCGTTTCCTCCAGCTGGGAGAAACGGTCGGTGTTGTAGTGCTCGTTGAGGGTGTAGAAGGACACCTCCACCAGCAGCGTGTCCACCGGGTGGCCGCTGTCCAGCACATAGCCGGCCAGGTCCAGCGTTTCTTTTAAGGACGCCCCGCCGAAGGAGAGGTTCTGCCATTCCATGCCGCTGGCTTCCGCCACCAGTTCCATGTCGAAGTGGGCCAGGCGGCTGTCGCCCAGGATCAGGCTGCGGCCGGGGTCCTGCTGGTAGGCCCGCACCCGGGCCACCGGCTGGCTGGACCCGGCGGAATCCTTCAGGCCGAAGTAGTTGTTGGGCTCAAAGGCGATAAAGACCGCCAGCCACGCCGCCACGGGAATGGCCAGCAGCGCCAGCTTTTTCAGGATGTTTTTCACAGGCCGTTCCCTCCTTTCCAAATGGTGCGGGGTGGTGCGGGATATACGCCGCCCGTGCAGTTTTGCCCTGCCGCGAGCGCCCGGCGCCGCATCCGCGTTTCCTTTATTTGTAGGGCGGGGTCTTGACCCCGCCGTGGGATTTTGCCTTGCCCGCCGTGTTCCCGCCCGCCGCAACGCTTCCGGGCGGCGTACACGCCGCCCCTACACGCAAGGGGGCCTTGGGCGGCAAATACCAAAACCGCGCCTGCCGCCGCGCGCTGCGGCGGGGTCAAGACCCCGCCCTACGGCCTTCCGGCGGTCCCGAACAAAAATTATAAATTGCAAATTTTCGTCAGGCCGTAGGGGCGGCGTGCACGCCGCCCGTGCGATCTTGCCTTGCTGTGGGTACCCGGTGCAGCACCCGCGTTTCCTTTATTTGTAGGGCGGGGGCGTACCCCGCCGTGCGCGAGTGTTGCCCCTTTTGAAGCAGCGAAGCTGCGTTGTTAGAACCCCGCGTACATCCCGAACCCGGCGTTGCCGAAGCCGCCGCTTTGCAGGATGTAGCCCGCCAGCAGGAAGATCACCAGCAGGTAATACAGCGCCCAGCGGTGTTTTTCGCCCGCCAGCGCCACCTCCGACGGCTTGTTTTTATAGCGGAAGGCCCGGCGGGCGTCCAGCCGCAGGGCCAGGGCCAGCGCGGCCAGCAGGAAGGCGTAGTAGCCCGCCACCATGATGGCGTTGGCATAGAACCCGGTGTAGACGGCGCTGTACAGTTCCCCGGCAAAGCGGGCGGGGCTCCAGCCGCGGCACCACCCGGCCAGGTAGCCGAAGGCGTCGGCCGTGGTCAGGGCTTCGGCGGCGGGGGCCGAACCCACCCGGAAGAACACCATGCTCACGCACCACAGGGCGAACACCACGGCCCGTTTGGCCCACAGCACCCGGGCGGGGGCTTTCTTTTTGGGTTTGCCCAGACGGCGGTGCAGCAGTTCTTCGCCCAGGCGGTAGCAGGCCTGCAAAAGCCCCCAGATCACAAAGGGCAGCGTGTTGCCGTGCCAGAACCCCGAAAGGAAGAACACCGTGAACACGCAGGCTTCGGCGGGCAGGCGGGCCAGCCGCCCCCGGGTGGGGCCGCTCAGGTCGGCCCAGGCCAGCGGCAGGAAGAGGTAATCCTGCAGCCAGGAGGAAAAGCTGATGTGCCACCGGCTCCAGAACCCCGAAAAGTTGGTGGCGAAGAAGGGGGTCCTGAAGTTTTCCGGCAGGTCCAGGCCCAGGAACAGGCCCACGGCGCGGGCCACTTCCGAATACCCCGAGAAATTGAAGTAAAGCTGCAGCGTGTAGGCCACCGCCGCCAGGATCAGCAGGGGGCCGCCGTAGTCCCGGTAATGGGGGAACACCTGGTCCACCAGCACGCCCAGCACGTCGCTGACGGCCACCAGCTTGAACAGGCCCAGCGCCATCAGCCGCAGGCCGCGCACGGTGCGCCCGGCGTCGAAGCGGTGTTCCTGCCGGAACTGGGGCAGCAGCGCCCCGGCCCGGCAGATGGGCCCCTGGGTGACGGTGGCGAAAAAGTTCAAAAACAGCGCGCAGTGGACGGGGTCTTTCTCCACCTCACAGTCGCCGCGTGCCGCGTCGATCAGGTAGGCGATGGCCGCGAAGCTGTAAAAACTGATGCCCAGCGGCATGGCCACGGCCTGCCAGCCCGCCAGCCCCGCAAAGGCGCCGTTGTATTTGAAGAAGGCCAGCACGGCCAGCAGCCCCGCGACGCCCGCGCGCAGGGCGGCGGTCTTGCGGGGGCCTTCCAGCGCGCGGCCGCACAGGTAAGTCAGCGCCGCGATGGCGATGGTCACCGGCAGCATGGAAGGCATCGCCAGCCAGTAGAACAGCCAGCTGGCCGCCAGCAGGAAGGGGCTCTGGGCGCGCCGGGGCAGATGCAGGTAGACGGCGGCCACCACCAGCAAAAACCCGAAGAAGCCGAAACTTTGCAGACTCAAGGCCGCACCTCCGATGCAAAACCGTTCGAGGGGGAAGCCCCCCGCGCTTTCCGCCGGGAAACGGCGGAAAAGACGGGAACTTCCGTTCACGTAACAATTTATTATACATGATTTACCGCGCGGGCGCAAGCGGCGGGGAGGGCCTGCGGCGGGAAAAATCCTTTTCCGGCGCGGTTTTCCCGGCTTTCGCCGTTTTTTGTACATTCCCTCTTGACGCAACGGAGGTTTCGTGCTATGGTAGAGGCGTTGTACGACCGGGATAAGTGGTGGAGTCTGTCATAGGGCCATGTTGCCCTATTTATCCGGGCGGCCGGGGCCAGCGGCGTCCCCGGCGCGGCGGGACACTTCCCCTGCAGTGAGGAAGCCCCGCTTTTTCTGTACGCCGCAGAGGGATCTGTATGAAATCAATTTTGCGTTTTTTCAAGCGGCAGCCTCCGGCGCGTCTGATCGCGCTGGGGTTTGCCCTCGTCATCCTGCTGGGGGCCGGGCTGCTGCTGCTGCCTGTCGCCGCCCGGCCGGGGGTCACGGTCAGCTGGGTGGACGCCCTGTTCACTTCGACCAGCGCGGTCTGCGTCACCGGCCTGATCGCCGTGGACACCGCCGATACCTTCACCCCCTTCGGGCAGGCCGTGGTAGCGGCTCTCATCCAGGTGGGCGGCCTGGGCGTCACCTCCATCGGCCTGGGGCTGGCCCTGGCCGCCGGGCGGCGCATCGGTTTCAAGAGCCGCACCCTGGTGCGGGAAGCCCTCAACGTGGACAGCCTGGAAGGCATGGTCCGCCTGGTGCGGGGCGTGCTTTTCGTCACCCTCTGCTTTGAGCTGGGCGGCGTGATCTGCAGCTTCCCGGTCTTTATTCAGGATTTCCCGCCCCTGCACGCGCTGTGGATCAGCGTGTTCCACTCCATAGCGGCGTTCAACAACTCCGGGTTCGATATCCTGGGCGGGCTGCGCAACCTGATCCCTTACCATGACAATGTCTGGCTGAACCTGGTCACCTGCGCGCTCATCATCTTCGGCGGCATCGGCTTCCTGGTCATCCTGGACGTGACCAAATGCCGCTTCCGCTTCCGCAAGTTCACCCTGCACACCAAGGTGGTGCTGACCACCACGCTGGTGCTGCTGGTCTCCGGCACCGTGCTGCTGGAATGGACCGACCGCCTGGGGTGGCTGGCCTCCTTCTTCCACAGCGTATCGGCGCGTACCGCGGGCTTCTCCACCGTGCCGCTGGGCGAACTGACCAACGCGGGCCTGTTCGTGCTCATCATCCTCATGTTCATCGGCGCCTCGCCCGGATCTACCGGCGGCGGTATCAAGACGACGACCTTCTTTGTGCTCATGCAGGAGGTCTGGTGCATCTTCGTCAAAAAGGAGCCCGGCGCCTTCCACCGCCGCCTGCCCCGCGGGTCGCTGGCCAAGGCCGCCACCGTGGCGCTGCTGGGCCTCATCGTGGTCTGCACCGGCACGTTCCTGCTCTGCGTGCTGGAACCCCAGAACAGCTTTATCCAGCTGCTGTTTGAGGATGTCTCGGCCTTCGGCACCGTCGGCCTGTCCACCGGCATCACCTCCGCGCTGCGCGATCCCAGCAAGATCGTGCTGATCCTGACCATGTACACCGGGCGCGTCGGCGCCTTCACGCTGCTGTCCATCTGGGTGGAACGGCCGGAGCCTGCCGCCCACTACACCGAAGAAGCCATCACCATCGGCTGATCGCCCCATTATTCAGGAAAGGTGCAACGTATGAAGAAGAAGAACGAATCCTCCGCGCTTTACGGCGTCATCGGCCTGGGCCGGTTCGGCACCGCGCTGGTCAAGACCCTGGCGGGTGCGGGCAAAGAAGTCATCGCCATCGACAAGTGTGAGGAAAAAGTCCGCGAGGTGCGCGGCGATACCGACTACGCCTTTACGGTGGACAACCTCAGCGAGGCCGCCCTCAAAGAAACGGGCATCCAGAACTGCGACACCGTCACCGTCTGCATCGGTGAGCAGGTGGACATGAGCATCCTGACCACCATGCTGGTCATCAAGCTGGGTGTGCCCAACGTCATCTCCAAGGCGACCAGCGAGGTCCACGGCGAGGTGCTCAAGCGCATGGGCGCCACCGTCGTTTTCCCCGAAGCCGACATGGCCGTGCGCATCGGCCGCCGCCTGATCTTCGGCAACCTGCTGGACTACGTCGCCCTGGCAGACGGGGTGGAGGTGCGCCGCATCACGGCGGGCGGCCGGGTGCTGGGCCGCACCATCCAGCAGGTGGATGTGCGCCGGGTCTACGGCATCAACATCATCGCGGTGGAGCGCAACGGCCACACCAATGTGGAGTTCAACGCCGATTATACCTTTGCCGAGGGCGATACCATCACCGTCATCGGCAACGTGGACAAGATCGACCGCTTCGAGCAGGATCTGGAAGAGTAAGGGCGCGGCCGGGGGCGCGCTTTCCCCCGCGCGGGCAGACATTTGACAAAACGGCGGCCGTCAGGTGCACGGCCGCCGTTTTTGTGCCCGCTGCGGCGCAAGAATCACCTTGCAATCCCGGCGGGAATGCCGTACAATAGAAGCAACAGATACGCGACCCCCAGCGTCCCCAAAAAACAGGAGGTGCCCCGTTTATGGAACATTTCAATCCGATCCTGCAGGGCCAGCAGAGCCCGCAGAAATTCATCACCATCGGCGAAGTCATGCTGCGCCTGACCCCGCCCAATTACGAGAAGATCCGCATGGCCTCCAGCTTTGAAGCCTGCTACGGCGGCAGCGAGGCCAACATTGCCCTGGCGCTGGCCAACCTGGGGGTGGACTCCACCTTCTTCAGCGTGGTGCCCAACAACTCCCTGGGCAAAAGCGCCGTCCGCTGGCTGCGCTCCAACGACGTGCATTGCACGCCGATGATCCTTTCCAGCAAAGAGCAGACCCCCACCCACCGCCTGGGCACCTATTATCTGGAGACCGGCTACGGCATCCGCCCCAGCAAGGTCATCTACGACCGCAAGCACAGCGCCCTGACCGAGTTCGACCTCTCCACCGTGGACCTGGACGCGCTGTTCGACGGCTTTGACTGGCTGCACCTGTCCGGCATCACCCCGGCGCTGAACCAGAACTGCGCCGATTTCATCCTGCGCTGCCTGCGCACCGCCAAGGAGAAGGGCCTGACCGTCAGCTTCGACGGCAACTTCCGCAGCCAGCTCTGGAGCTGGGAGGCCGCCCGCGATTACTGCACCCTCTGCCTGCCCTACGTGGACGTGCTGTTCGGCATCGAGCCTTACCACCTGTGGAAAGACGAAAGCGACCACAGCAAGGGCGACTGGAAGGACGGCGTGCCCCTGCAGCCCAGCTATGAGGAGCAGGACGAGATCTTCCACCGCTTTATCGAGCGCTACCCCAACATCAAGTGCATCGGCCGCCATGTGCGCTACGTCCACTCCGGCAGCGAGAACAGCCTCAAAGCCTTCATGTGGTACGAGGGCCATACCTTTGAAAGCCGCCTCTACACCTTCAACGTGCTGGACCGGGTGGGCGGCGGCGACGCCTTCGCCAGCGGCCTGATCTACGCCATGATGCACCACTACCGCCCCATGGATATGATCAACTTTGCGGTGGCGTCCAGCGTCATCAAGCACACCATCCACGGCGACGCCAACATCACCGACGATGTGCAGAGCATCCGCAACCTGATGAACATGAACTACGACATCAAACGGTGAGCCTGTCGGGAAAACGCCCTGCGGCCCGCATACGGTCAGGGGCCGATCTCCCGGTACAGGTCCCCGCCGCCGGCTATGGCCGGCGGCGAGGACCTTTTTTTGACGGCCCGCCCTTTGTGGATTTTTCGCAAAAACCTTGTGCCGGTGCGTCAAATGCGGTATAATACCCGTATATGTCACAACGATCACCTTCACGGAGGTTTATTTTATGAGACGTACCCGCATTCTGAGCATGGGGGCGCTGGCCCTGTGTCTGGCGCTGACCCTGTCCGCCTGTTCGCCCAAAGAGACGCTGAAAAACGTCATCGTCAGCGCCTGCACGGCGCTGGGCTTCATCGACGGCGAAGCGTCGCAGGAGGAGGAAGCCAACGAAACGATGGCCCAGGCCGGCGGCGACGTGACCTTCCCCGAAAGCATGGACACCAGCGAGGGCAAGCTGGTCACCCAGGTGGAAGGGGACACGATGTATGTGGCCTTCAACGGCATCCAGAACCGCAACACCGACTATTTCGTGGCGGCGTCGGACAGCATCACCGTCACCGGCTATGCGACCACCGAATCCACCAACGAAAATTACCAGACGTTCAAGGTGGCGCTGTGGCAGCTTTCCGATGATTCCACCACCACCAGCTATGTGACCGGGTCCACCATCTACTACCCCACCGACGGCACCAACTACAGCTACACCATCACCGGCCTGACCCCCGGCAAACAGTACAAGGTCAACATCAGCTACGATTCCAGCAGTTTCTATGTCACCGGCGGGCTCAAAGTGCAGGGCCTGGGCAGCGAGGAACTGACTGCCATCGAAGAGGAATAAACCGGCGTCCACGACGCTGCCCGCGCTGCCCCCTGCGGCGGCGCGGGCAGTTTTGCCGCCAAGGGGAGGAAGTATGGAAAAGACCAACCAAAAACAACTGCGCAACACCCTGATGCTGGTGGGCTGCGCGCTGATCTGGGGCACCGCCTTTGTGGCCCAGAGCGTGGGCAGCGGCTACATGGGGCCGTATACCTTCCTGGCCAGCCGCAGCTGGCTGGCCTGCGTGTTTCTGCTGGGGCTGCTGGCCGTGCGCCGCCGCGGCCAGCAGCGCCGCGGCCAGCGCCTGCCGTTCTGGCTCCACGGCAAAACGCTGGCGGTGGGCGGGGCCCTGTGCGGCGCGGCGCTTTTTGCGGCTTCGGCCGCCCAGCAAATGGGCATCGGCACCACCAGCACCGCCAAGGCGGGGTTCATGACGGCCCTGTATGTGGTGCTGGTGCCGGTGTGCGGCGTTTTTCTGGGGCGGCGGCCCGGCGTCAAGCTGTGGTGCTGCGTGGCGGCCAGCGTGGCGGGGCTGTACCTGCTCTGCCTGGCCGGGCGGGATACCCTGAGCCTGACCGGCGGCGAATGGCAGCTGCTGGTCTGTGCGTTCCTCTTTACGCTGCAGATCCTGCTGGTGAACCGTTTCAGCCCCCGGCTGGACGGCATCCAGCTCAGTTTCGTACAGTTCCTGGTGGTGTCGGTGCTGTCCACCGTCTGCATGTTCCTCTTTGAGCAGCCCACCCTGGCCCAGTTCCAGGGGGCGGCGGTGTCGGTGCTGTACTGCGGCGTCATGTCCAGCGGCGTGGCCTATACGCTGCAGATCGTGGGCCAGAAGGAACTGGACCCCACCATCGCCAGCCTGGCCATGTGCCTGGAAAGCGTGTTCAGCGCGCTGGCGGGCTGGCTGATCCTGGGCCAGACGCTGACGCCCCCCGAACTGGCGGGCTGCGCGCTGATGTTTGCGGCCATCGTGGCCAGCCAGTTGCCGGACAGGAAACATTGAGGTTCTTTCTTTGCAAAGAAAGAACCAAAGAAACTCTAATAAAAATCGCACGTATGTGCGATTTTGGTTAAAAGTTCTTTGGTACTTTCTTCCAAGAAAGTACAGGAGGAGGGATAGAGATGCAGGACCTGCGGCTGATCTTCCGCTACGGCAGGCCGTATCACCGGGATCTGATCGCGGCGGTGGCCCTGATCGTGGTGGAGTGCGGGTTTGAAATGGTCATCCCGACGCTGATGGCCACCCTGATCGACGAGGGCGTGCCCGCGCAGGATCTGGCCGTCATCCTGCGGCAAGGCGGCCTGATGGCGCTCTGCGCCGTGCTGGCGCTGGTCACCGGCCTGCTGTACGCCCGTTTTGCCGCCCGCTACGCCAACGGCTTCGCGGCGGAACTGCGCAAGGCTGAGTATGCGGCGGTGGAAAAATTCGATTTCGCCAACCTGGACCACTTCTCCGGCGCGTCGCTGGTCACCCGCATGACCACCGACGCCACCGTGCTGCTCAACGCCGTCAACACCGGCCTGCGGCCGCTGGTGCGCAGCCCGGTCATGCTCTGCATGGGCCTGTGCATGGCGTTCCTGCTCAGCCCGCGCCTCACCGTGATCTTCCTGGTGGCCGCGCCGGTGCTGGGCCTAATGCTGGGGTGGATCGTCAGCCGGGTGGCCCCCCTCTACGGCCGCCAGCAGCGGGCGGTGGACCGCCTGAACGGCCGCATTCAGGAATCCCTCACCGGCATCCGCGCCATCAAGGCCTTCGTGCGCGGCGAATGGGAGAATGAACAGTTCGACGCCGTCAACGGCGAACTCTGCGACGCCAGCACCGAGACCTTCCGCCATGCGGTGCTCAACACCCCGGTCTTTCAGGCGGTCATGTACACGGTGATCCTCTGCATCATGTGGTTCGGGGGCACCTTCATCCTGGACGGTTCCATGCAGGTGGGCCAGCTGACGGGCTTCCTCAGCTATGTGCTGCAGGTGCTCAACTCGGTGATGATGTTCTCCGGCGTGTTCCTGCAGATGACCCGCTCCCTGGCCAGCGCCCGCCGCATCCGGGAAGTGCTCACCGAACAGCCCGACCTGGCCGACGCGGCCCACCCCGTGGCCGAAGTCCCCGGCGGCGCCATCGACTTCGAGAACGTCAGCTTCAAGTACAACCGGCAGGCGCAGAAGAACGCCCTGTCCGGCATCACGCTGCACATCCCGGCGGGGGCCACCGTGGGCGTCATCGGCGGCACCGGCTCCGCCAAGACCACCCTGGTGCAGCTGATCCCCCGCCTCTACGACGCCACCGAGGGCACCGTCCGGGTGGGCGGCCGGGACGTGCGGGACTACGACCTGGCAGCCCTGCGGGACGCCGTGGGCATCGTGCTGCAGAAAAACCTGCTGTTCTCGGGCACCATCCGGGACAACCTCAAGTGGGGCAAGCCCGACGCCACCGACGGGGAACTGTGGGCGGCCTGCCGCGCGGCCCACGCCGATGAATTCCTGCGCCGCATGCCCGACGGGCTGGACACGGATCTCGGCCAGGGCGGCGTCAACGTTTCCGGCGGGCAGAAACAGCGGCTGTGCATCGCCCGCACGCTGCTCAAACAGCCCAAGGTGCTGATCTTCGACGATTCCACCAGCGCGGTGGATACCGCTACCGAATCCGGCATCCGCCGCGCCCTGGCGGAACTTGACGGCGTGACCAAGATCATCATTGCCCAGCGCATCAGTTCGGTGCAGAGCGCCGATATGATCGTCATTCTGGACGACGGCCGCCTGCACGCCGTGGGCACCCACGACGAACTGCTGGCCCGCGACAGCATCTATCAGGAGATCTACTATTCCCAGATGAAAGGGGGCGGCGTGTCATGATGCGGATCACCGGCGGGCGCCGCCCGCAGAACCTGCGGTATACCCTGCACTGCCTGGGCCGCTACCTGGGCCGCCACCGCCTGCTGCTGGGGCTGGTGGCCGTGCTGGCCTCGGCCAGCGCCCTGGCCTCCCTGCTGGGGACCTATATGATCCGCCCGGTGGTCAACGGCTTGCTGGAGGACGGTACCCTCGCCAACCTGGCCCGGGGCGTGGGCGTCACGGCGGCCGTCTACCTGGTGGGGGCCCTCTGTACGCTGGGGTACAGCCAGATCATGGTGCGCGCGGCGCAGAAGATCCTGCGGGAGATCCGCGGCGACCTTTTCGCCCGCCTCCAGACGCTGCCGCTGCAGTTCTTCGACACCAACCGCAAGGGCGACCTGATGAGCCTGTTCACCAACGATGTGGACACCGTCTCCGACGCGCTGAACAACAGCTTCGCGCTGGTCATCCAGACCTTCATCCAGGTGGCGGGCACGCTGATCGTGCTGTTCATCCTCAACTGGCGGCTCTCGCTGGTGGTGCTGGTGGGCTACGCGGCCATGTTCTGGTATATTGATTTCAGCACCCGGCGCAGCCGTGTCTACTATGCGCGCCAGCAGGGCTGCCTGGGCGAACTGGACGCCTACATCGAGGAGATGATCGCCGGGCAGAAAGTCGTCAAGGTGTTCAACCACCAGCAGGCCGACCTGCAGGGCTTTGCGCTCCGCAACGAAAAACTGCGCCGGGCCGGTACCGGCGCCCAGAGTTACGCCGCCACCATGATCCCGGCGGTGGTCAGCATCGGCTACCTGAACTATGCGGTCATCGCGGTGCTCGGCGGCCTGATGGTCATGAAGGGCTGGACCGACCTGGGCAGCCTGGCCAGTTACCTGGTGTTCGTGCGCCAGACCACCATGCCCATCAACCAGTTCACCCAGCAGGGCAACTTCCTGCTGGCGGCACTGGCGGGTGCCGAGCGCATCTTCGCCGCCATGGACGAGGATGCCGAAGTGGACGAGGGCACCGTGGACCTGGTCGCCGTGCAGGATGTGCCGGCGGGCCGGCTGGAAAAGGCCCCCGGGGAGGAGCCCGCCGGCCGCTGGGCCTGGTGCGACCGCAGCCGCCCCGAGGTGCCCGCCGTGCCGCTGCGCGGCGACGTGCGCTTCCATAACGTGGACTTCGGCTACGTGCGGGACCACCTGATCCTGCAGGGGCTTTCGCTGTACGCCAAGCCGGGGCAGAAGATCGCCTTCGTGGGCTCCACCGGCGCGGGCAAGACCACCATCACCAACCTTATCAACCGCTTCTATGATGTGACGGCGGGTTCCATCACCTACGACGGCATCGACGTGCGGCTCATCCGCAAGGACGCGCTGCGCCGCAGCCTGGGCGTGGTGCTGCAGGACACCCACCTCTTCACCGGGACCGTGGCGGACAACATCCGCTTCGGCAAGCTGGACGCCACCCGGGAGGAGATCGAGCGCGCGGCCCGCATCGCCAACGCCGACTCCTTCATCCGCCGTCTGCCCCAGGGGTACGAAACGATGGTCACCGCCGACGGCGCCAACCTGAGCCAGGGCCAGCGCCAGCTGCTGGCCATCGCCCGGGCCGCCGTGGCCGACCCGCCGGTGCTGATCCTGGACGAAGCCACGTCCAGCATCGACACCCGCACCGAGGCCCTGATCGAGAAGGGCATGGACCGCCTGATGGAAGGCCGCACGGTGTTCGTCATCGCCCACCGGCTGTCCACCGTGCGCAACGCCGACGCCATCATCGTGCTGGAACACGGGCACATCGTGGAACGCGGCACCCACGAGGAACTGCTGGCCCAAAAGGGCGAGTATTACCAGCTGTACAACGGCATGTTCGAGCTTTCCTGAGCGGGCAGCCCCGCCCGCACCCGGTTTTTTTCGCAAAACTGCTTGACAAGCGCCCTGCATTGTGGTATTATATATTGGCACCCGAAAGCGGGCGCCAATATATCGCGGGGTAGAGCAGATGGTAGCTCGTCGGGCTCATAACCCGGAGGTCGCAGGTTCAAGTCCTGTCCCCGCAACCAACAAAGAACGGTAAGACGTCAAGTTTTACCGTTCTTTTTCTTTTGCAGGCCGCAAAAAAAGAAAAGTGGTAACAAAGTGGTAACTCATTTGTTACCATCTCCGAAAATCACGCTGCTCAGGGTGTCCCCCGCCCTGATTTTGGCGGAGTCGATGATGTGGGCATAGCGCTCGGAAACGGTGGCGGGTTTGTCACCGATAAAGGCAGCTGTCGTCACAATGTCAGTACCGTTCGCCACAAGGATGGATGCCACCGCATGGCGGAAGGCGTGGGGGTTCAGGTGGGGAAAATTCGGGTTTTCCTTTTGCAGCCTGTCCCCCATACGGTTCAGATACTGTGTAATGTTGTCCGGATTCATAGGTCCCCCGTACTCATTGGTAAACAAGTAGCCGCTTTCCTGCCAGAGATCCCCGTACCATTCCGGCTGTTCGCCGCGCCATTTTAGGTAGCGGCGCAGGATTTCGTCCATCTGCGGGGTAATCGGCAGCTGGCGCGGCTTGCGCTTTTTGGGGTAAGGCTTCTCGTACACACCGTTCTTGGGGTCGTACATGACGCAGGAACAGATGGTGATGGTCTTGCCCCTCAGGTCTACGGCACTTAGCTTAATGCCGGCGCACTCCCCGCGCCGGATGCCGTAGAGCATCAGCACGTGGATCAACGTGTACCACTTGACGCTCTCGTTCTCCAGCGCCTGACGGATCAGCGCCAAGTCGGCGGGCTGGTAGTAGTTCGGCATCGGCGGGTCTGCCACAGGCGGCGTGGCATCACGGCAGGGGTTGAACGCAATCAGATGCTTGCGGATGGCGTGTTCCATAATGGTGGAGATAACATGGTGATGTTCCAACACTGTTTTGCGGGAAAGTCCGCCGCCGGTTTTCTTGTTCTGCCCCGGCTTGAGCAGCATGGTGTAGAAATCGTCCAGCATATCGCCGGTGATTTCGTCCACGGGCGTCTTGCCTAAGTACGGATTGATGCGGGAATCCAGCATATCCTGATATCGTGCGAGGGTGCTTTTCTCCTTGCCGGTGCGTTCCTTAATTTCCATAACCTTAACGGCAAAATCCTCGAACGAGATGCATTTCGGTTCGGCGGCTTTTGCCGCTTCTTCTTTTTCACGGGCTGTGATAAGCTCGCACTCTTCCTCAAAATGGACGGTTTCGCGCTGGATCAGCGTTTCGATCTGCCGCGCGTTCAATTCGGGCGGAACACGGACCGTTTTGATAAAAGGCGGGAGTTGCTTGCCGAATTCATCCCTCCCGTGAAAAACGTGGATACGAAAAGAAATAAGGGTTCCAGCCTTATTGTAGCGTTTCTCAACCGATGCCATGGTTCGGTTTGTTTTCGTCGATGGTAAGTCCGAAATAGCGTTCTACATCGTCCAACGCCACCAGATACTTTGACCCGGCTTTACGGCTGGGGATTTCCTTGTGCAGCACCAGCTGACGGATGTTGTGTGCGCTGATGGCACAGCCGGGATCACGTTTGCGCAGTTCATCGGCTGCGCCTTGAATGGTACGGATACGGTTCATAAAAGAGGTCCTTTCTCGCGTTTTACAGATGCGAAAGCTGTTTCGGAAGTTTTGGCATATTGGATTATCAAGACGCTATGCAAATGTACTTTTAAGTTACATATGCTACATCTGAATTATATAGTACTTTTAAGTTACTGTCAATCGTTTTTACAAAAATATTTTAAGGAAAACACAAGAAAATTCTCGCTCTTGTATAGATAGCAAAAGTTTGTTATAATGAGGTTGTTCCTTAAAAGTACAGAACCGAGGCGGAGGGTAAAGGTATGTCAATGCGTTGGACAACTGTGAGTGATAGAGATTTTACGTTGATGCGTGATGAATTCGGAAACTACTCTCACTCTGCAGATAAGACACCGATCCGTTTTCAAGAACAGAAGAAGATTTTGGGCAACCGTATCAAACGGTTGCGCCTTTACCGAGAAATGACGCAGGAGGAAGCCGCAGAAAAAACAGGAATCAATGCGACCCTGTGGCGGCATTATGAATATGGTCTGAAAATGCCCCGGCAGGAGAATTTGAAAAAAATCGCACAAACGTTAGATGTTCCGATGCAAATGTTGTTTCCTATCGACACCTGCACCCCAGAGGGAATTGCCACGTTGCTGCTGAATATGCAGCTGCAATTTGGCAGTATGGAAATCGTCGAGGTTGACGGAAGCGTCAGCTTGAAATTCCCCAAAAATGAATTTTCGAAAACCGCAACAGATACGCTCCATACAGTTAAGCAACTGCTGGACAAAATCACTTGGGATGATGGTGTTAATTTGACAGCAGAACGCTTTCTATGCAGCCGTTATGCGGTTCCTAGAGAAATGGGCGCAGAAATTAAAGAAAAACGTGAGCTATGGAAAGAAATTTTGGACGGACGTATGGACGAAAGTTCTATACCTGAAGGTGAAAGCTGGTTGTATCTGGAAGATACTGCAGGCTCTATAGAGGAAGCCACCTATCGCCTGAAAAATATGGCGCTGCTGGATTATATTACAGAATGTTATAAAGCCAAAAAAGAAAGTCAATAAAACAATAAGCACCACCAAGTTAAACTTAGTGGTGCTTATTTGCTTTCTGCAGTTCAGACCGTTCCGGGCATCCTCGGCGCTTTTTATAGCCTGTGTTTCAGTTCTTCTACAATGCTTACGCTGGCTGTGGAGCCGATGCGGGATACCCCCAGCTCGATCATGCGCAAAGCGGTATCCAAAGTGCGGATGCCGCCGGCCGCCTTGATCTTTACCTCGTCGCCGACGCATTTTTTCATCAGTGCCACATCCTCAAAGGTTGCGCCGCCGGTGCCAAAGCCCGTGGACGTCTTTATGAAATCCGGGCGGACCTCCCGCGCGATGGAACACAGTGCGCGCTTTTCCTCCTCGGTCAGGTAGCAGTTCTCAAAAATCACCTTCGAAATCACCCCTGCACCGCGACATTCTTCTACAATGCCGGCCATCTCATGCTCAATGAAATCGTAGTTTTTCTCTTTCAGCTGCGTAATATTGATAACATAATCGATCTCATCCGCGCCATTGGCGATCGCATCTACGGTTTCGTATTTCTTGACCTGGGGCGTACTCTGCCCCAGGGGGAAACCAACCGCCGCGCCCACATGGACCGATGTTCCCGCCAACAGATCCTTGCACAGGGAAACGGGAGCCGGATTGATCGCCACCATGGCGAAGCCGTACTCGCGAGCCTCTGCACAGAGCTTTTCAAAATCCCCGCGCTGCGCATAGGCGCGCAGCTGGGTATGGTCAAAATAAGCTGCCAATTCGGCAGGCGTAATAGGATTCATAACAAAGCCTTCCTTTCTTTTCGTGTGCGGCAGCAGCCTTTACAAAAACGATGCTGTTTTACCGGGGTCAACGAAGCCCTCGCCGTAAACCTCGCCGGTTTCTGTCACCATGACCATACAGCCGGGGTCAATGCGGTAAGCCGCCATCCGGATGCGGTACACCTGCGGTCTGGCACAGACGCAGAGCAGCATCTGCCGTTCCGTACCGGTGTATGTGCCCACCGCTTTGACCATCGTTGAGCCGCGCTCACATTGGCGGGAAATTTCGTCCGCAATTTCCTGCCCCTTGGTAGTGATGATCGTCAGCATTTTGCCGGCATTGCTGCCGTACATAATTTTGTCGATAACCAGCGAGGTAACCGCCGTTGTGACAAGACCGTACAAAACGGCATCGACAGAGCCAAACACAGGCCAACCTAACAGGATGACCACAAGGTCTATCGCACCGGTCACAACACCGACCGACAGATGCGGGCGCAGCACTTTGATCGACATCGTCAAGAAATCGGTGCCGCCGCTGGACGATCCCCGCATATACAAAAGCGCCAACGCGCCGCCCCATGTGATACCCGCAAACAGGGCCGCCAGCAACGGATCGCCGCCGTAACCGGGCTGGTCTGCAAAGACAACATCCTGAAAAAAGGTACACCACAGCATACTGATGACGGTTTTCCCCAGAAAGGCGCGTCCCACAAAGCGGAAGCCAAGCAGAACCAGGGGCACATTCAGCACCAGCGTTGTGATGCCGATGGGGAACCCCCACAGATAGTTGCCCAGCAAGGCAAGACCCGACAGCCCGCCGGGTGCAAAGTCCGCGCCCTTGGCAAAATAACAGATGCTCAGGGCGTACAGAAACCCTGCAACCAAGTTATACAGCTGATCCGTTACCAGGGTCTGCGTTTTTTCTTTCATCATAGAACACTGCCCCTTTTGGAACACGAGGAGCCTCCCTTGTGGGAAAATGCTCCTCGTTGTGTGGTTACTCAATCAGTTTTAATTTTTGAAGTGCATGGGCGATGCCATCATTTTCCACGGCGTCTGTGACCATATCGGCACAGGCGCGCACCTGCGGCAGAGCATTGCCCATAGCCACACCGATACCGGCCAGCTGCAGCATTTCCAAATCGTTGTCGGCATCTCCAAAGGCAATGGTTTCCTCCGTGGTGATACCGATTGCGGCACACAGGGCACGGATACCGTTTTCCTTGCCGCCGGATCGGCTCATCAGATCCACCACGGCATCTCCCCAGCGCTTTGTCCGGCAATGGGGCATCTGCCGCAGCAGTTCTTCTTCCTCCTCCTCGTTCACGAAGGGGATGACCTGATATATGCGGCGGTTTTCCAAATCGGAGATGTCACGCACAGCCGGTACGGCGGTGCCGATTTTTGCCTGCTCGACCTCCATGCGGGAGTTCACGCAGTTGGCGTACATCCTGTCTTTTTCAAGAAAAATGCAGCTGCAGTTCTTTTTTTGTAAAAACCGCTTCAATGCCGACAGGTCCCCGGCAGGAATGGGCGTTTCCCGCACGATCTGCCCCTGCAGCTCGCAGAGCTGACCGTTCATATAAACAGCACCGTCAACCGCGATTCCGGGCAGCATATTTTCTTCCTCGATTTCCAGCGCATGGCGGCCGGTACACAGAAACACCTGCACACCGCTGCGCTGTAAAGCCTGCAACGCAGGGGCTACACTGGGCGGCATCCGATGCCCGCCCACGGTAATCAGGGTGCCGTCCACATCAAAGAAGGCTGCGCGTATCCTTTTTCCGCCGCACGCCGCCAGCGCAGGCAGCTCGGCAAGGCTGTCGATATGCAGCTGCGCCGCCCGCTGGTCAAACGGGAATCTTTCGTCCCGCAGGGCAGCCACAACGCCGCCCGCCGCCGTACCTGCCTGCACACCGTAGGTGGAGTCCTCCACGATCAGGCATTCCTCCGGCTTGCGCCCCAGCCTGTCCATGGTGAAACGGTAAATTTCCGGGTCCGGCTTGCTGCGGGTAAATTCGCGCCCGCTGACGATGCAGTCAAACAGTTCCCGAATCTCGCATTGTGTCAGGACCTGCTCAATGCATTCCCGGCTGCTGCTGCTTGCAAGGGCTACCTGAAGCCCCATCTGCTTTAATTCATGCAGCAGCGGGCGAACCTCCTTGCGCAGAATGTCCGGGTAATACACCCGGCAGCCGGCGTTCATGGCGTCCATTTCCTGCCGGAACGCGGCATCGTCGGTGCGACGACAAAGTTTTGCCATAAAGGGCATATATTCCTGCCCGGAAATGCCCACCAACGGGTACATGCTTTCCAGGGAGATCCACGGGTAGGACGGTTTCAGGTGCGTATACTGATGGTGCAGGTAGACCGG
Source organism: Candidatus Gemmiger avistercoris (assembly GCA_019116705.1). GTDB lineage: Bacteria > Bacillota > Clostridia > Oscillospirales > Ruminococcaceae > Gemmiger > Gemmiger avistercoris. Next base: position 2,194 of record DXBF01000048.1, on the reverse strand, counting down.
TTCACTGTCGATCAGCACGCCGTCCATATCAAAGATGACTGCCTTGATCGGCTTCATGGCGTTTCTCCCTTCAGATACCGTCCTCGTCCTCCTGCGGCTGGGCGGGAACCTCCAGCACAAACTTGCCGATGTTTTCGTGCCCGGTCTGCATAATGTCGGCAGCCAGTGCATCCACATCGGGACATTCGTCACCGGTGATGTTGCGCATACACAGGTCCATCAGCATACTGCTGTTCAGCCCGGAGATCACACGCACCTTGGGGCGGGTCATCGAAAGCCCCGCTGCGCGGTTGTACGGCGTACCGCCGGCAATGTCTGCCAGCACCAGAACAGCCTCGCAGTCTGCATAGCTGTCGATTGCCTCTGCCAGCTGCTTTTCAAACACTTCCACATCCATGCCGTCGGCAAAATCCACGGCCTTTACTTCCGCATCACTGCCTGCCAGCATTTTTACATTGGCAGTCATACCGGCGGCAAAGCCGCCATGCCCGGTCACAACTACACCTACCATAGCAAACTATACTCCTTTAGCAAGACCGGGCGCACAGACCCGGCTTATTGGTTGACAACTTCAAATTCAAATTTCTGGGTAACACCGTCCAGATACTCTTTACTGAGGTCGATCGGGCGGTCGTTTTGATCCATGACCGTGTTTTCGACATACAGCACGGGGGAACCGCGGTGTACGCCGAACAGGTTGGCAAACTCGGCGTTGGCGGTCTGCGCCATCAGCACACGGCGCGATTTGATGATCCTCTCGTGGTAGACGGTTTCAAAGACATCGTACAGCGAGCGCCGGGCAAAGTCGTAGGCATCAATACCGGGAAACACAGATTCCGGCACATAGTTTTCCACGAGAACAAAGGGCTTTCCGCTGACATAGCGCATACGCACAAGATGATAGCAGCGGTCCCAGCGTTCCTGCTTGAGCCGTGCAAACAGTTCCGGGGTATAGCTTACCCACTCTGCACGCAGCACCTCGGTACGGTGTTCCAGGTTCAAAATCCCCATCTCGGCGGCAAAGCTCAGCTGCTTGTTCAGGAAGCGGCCACGGGTATCGGGGCTGCGCACAAAAGTGCCGCGGCCCCGCATGCGTTCCACAAAGCCTTCTTCGATCAGCATATTGTAAGCCTGCCGCGCAACGGGGCGTGAAATGCCGAACTGGGCGCACAGCTCCTCCTCTGTCGGCAATTTTGTCCCTGCCGACAGTTTTCCGCTGGTGATAGCCTCCAGCAATGCCTTACGCAGCTGCTCGTACAGAGGAACTGAGCTGGTTTTGTCAAGCTGTATTCCGTTCAGTTCGATCATGATAAGGAATCTCCTTCTTGTTATTCGGTGCCGTCTTGGGAGATTTCCGCTTTACAGCCAAAGCCGCCCTGTGCCATACAGTTGCGTGCCGAGACCTGCTGCCCGGCAGCCAGTGCTGCCAGAAGCGCCTGCTCCGGCATTGGCTTTGCTTTTTGCCACCCCGCAGTATACAGCGAGCAGAGGAAGGCAGCGAGGAAAGAATCTCCTGCCCCCATTGTATCACTTGCCTCTACCATTTGGGTAGTCTTTTCCACGATTTTCCCTTGTACGGACAACATTTGCCCGGCTGCGCCCATTGTAGCCAGCACATGCACCACGCCGCGACGATGCAGCGGCGCACACAATTCCGCAAAAGCAGCCCTGTCCATCGGCTTGCAGGAAAGCATCGCCAGATCTATGCCGTGGCAAACCTCGTCATAGTAGGCATCGGTGCGGTACTTTTCCTTTTCGCCGAAGTCATAGGCAAACACAGCGGGCAGCGCCTGCACAGCCGCCATCTGTTCGGGCATTTTGGCGTTGCAGCTGCTGACGATCAGATCGGCGGTTTTCAGCTCGTCCAGCTCCTGCGCACCGATTTGCAGCGGGCCGGTCCAGCTTTCCCCGGTGATGACCTCGATAAAGCTGCGCTCCCCGTTGACCACATCATAGCTGCACACCTTGGTGGTACGCCCTTGCAAAACGGGGCAATGGCTGATGTCCACGCCATTTTCCCGGAGTGCTTTCTCCACAATATGTGCCATCTTGTCATCGCCGAGGGAGCCGAGATACTCGGCCTGTGCCCCCAGCCGCGCAGCATGAACTGCAACGTTTACCGCATTGCCGCCGGGGAAGCACTCCTGTGTATTGTGGTAATAGTCTATTACGTTATCCCCTAATGCAATCAGTT
>DXBF01000047.1 GCA_019116705.1 Candidatus Gemmiger avistercoris | reverse complement strand
CCTTGACGCTGTCGTCCAGAGAGCCCAGGCTGATGTAGCCGATGGCGGTCTCGTCGTTGGCCACGGCGGTCATGACACCGTTGGTAGAGTTCTGGGTGGCGGCGGCCTCAGTGGTCATATCCACCTTCTCGCCGGCGTCGTTCTTTTCCTCCACGCCGGTCAGCTCGATGAAGGCGCCGCGGGTGCCGGAACCATCCTCGCGGGTGATGACGGTGATATCCTGGTCCAGATCGAAGTCGGTAGCGGCGGCTTCGGTGGAAGCAGCTTCGCTGGAGGCCGCCTCGCTGGAAGCGGTGCTCTCGGAAGCCGCAGAGGAAGCTTCGCTGGCGCTGGAAGCGGTGCTGCCGCAGGCGGCCAGGCTCATCGCCATCGCAGCGGCGAGAACGGAAGCAACAACAGATGTACGTTTCATAACACTTTCTTCTCCCTTTTTACCAAATATTCATCTTCACTTTTGGTGATGTTGACGCTCCCTTTTGTCCGGGAGCATGTTCATTGTACCGCGAACCGCCCCGCGTTTCGACCATGGTGCGGTACAATCTCGGTAAAAGATCTGCAAAGCGCCGCGCCGTTTTGCAAAAAAAATGTAAAATATGTAAAGGAACCGTAAAGCCGCCGCCGGCCCCTGCGGGCCATTCCCGGCGCTGCACGGTCCATTTTACATGGATTTTACATATCCTTTACCATTCCCTGCTGGCGCGGCTCCGGCGCTTACCTTATAATAGAGAATGGTATAGGGCGCGGCGCGGCCGCGCGGTTTTTACATAAAAACAAAATAAGAGAATGGATGGTCCCAGAATGAGTATTTTCAACATCTTTGTGCTGCTGGGCGGCCTTGCCATGTTTTTGTACGGCATGGACGTCATGGGCAAAAATCTGGAGCAGACGGCCGGCGGCTGCCTGCAGGTGATCCTGAGCAAGATGACCTCCTCCCCGCTGCGCGGCCTGCTGCTGGGCCTGGCGGTGACGGCGGTGATCCAGTCCAGTTCCGCCACCACGGTCATGGTGGTAGGCTTCGTCAACTCCGGGCTGATGGATCTGTACCAGACCGTAGGCGTCATCATGGGCGCCAACATCGGCACCACCGTCACGGCCTGGCTGCTGAGCCTGACCGGCCTGGAGGGCGACAGTTTCCTGATCCAGATGCTCAGCCCCGACGCCTGGGCCCCGCTGCTGGGCTTTGCGGGCATCATCCTGTTCATGGCGGGCAAGGACAAGCAGAAGGGCGTCGGCCAGATCTTCCTGGGCTTTGCCATCCTCATGGCCGGCATGAACCTGATGAGCGACGCCACCGCCCCGCTGGCGGACGCGCCCTGGTTCAGCGAACTGTTCCTCGCCTTCACCAACCCGGTGCTGGGCGTGCTGGTGGGCGCGGCGCTCACCGGCATCATCCAGTCCTCCTCGGCTTCGGTGGGCATCCTGCAGGCGCTGGCCACATCCACCGGCGCGGTCTCGCTGGCAGCCGCCATGCCCATCATTATGGGCCAGAACATCGGCACCACCGTCACGGCGCTGATCGCTTCGGCCGGCACCAACAAGAACGCACGGCGCACGGCCTTCATCCACCTGTATTTCAATATTGTGGGCACCGTGGTGTTCCTCACCGGGTTCTATGCGCTGAACGCGGTCTTTCCGTTCCCGTTCTACCATGACCAGGCCAACGCCTTCAACATCGCCGTCGTGCACACGGTGTTCAATGTGGTCACCACGGCCATCCTGCTGCCTTTCAACAAACTGCTGGTGCGTCTGGCCATCCTGACGGTGCCCGACGACAAACAGCCCGAGCAGACCACCCTGCTGGACGAGCGTCTGCTCTCCACCCCGGCGGTGGCCGTGGACCGCGCCATGCTGGTGGGCTGCGATATGGCCGAAGTGTGCCGCACCTCGCTGCTGCAGGCCATGTCCACCACCCGCAAGTGGGACGACGCCCTGGCCGGGGAGGTCCGCCGCAAGGAGGACGCCGTCGACCACTACGAGGACGTGCTGGGCACCTACCTGGTGCAGCTTTCGGGCCGTCCCCTGACCAAAGAGAACAACCGCACCATCCACACGCTGCTGCACACCATCGGCGATTTTGAGCGCATCAGCGACCACGCGGTCAACCTGCTGGAGACCGCCCGCGAGATCCGCGACAAGGAGATCCGTTTCAGCGCCGAAGCGCTGGAGGACCTGGGCGTGCTGGAATCCGCCGTGCAGGACATCGTCAACCGCACGGTGGACGCCTTCCAGAAACACGACTGCTACGCCGCCGGCAAGATCGAGCCGCTGGAAGAAGTGGTGGACGGCCTGGTGCGGGAAGTCAAGACCCGGCACATCGCCCGCCTGCAGGCCGGGACCTGCACCATCGAGTACGGCTTTGTGCTGGACGACCTGCTGACCACCTATGAGCGCATCGCCGACCACTGCTCCAACATTGCGGTGGCCATGATCGAGGTGGCGGACGACCGCTTCGACACCCACGAATACCTCAGCCAGCTCAAGAGCGGCGGCAGCGCCAAGTTTGAGCAGCGCTACGAAAAATACCGCGGGCGCTACACCTTCCCCGAAGGCAGCGGCGAACCCGCCCCCGCCCTGGCCACCGCCGGCGGGACTATGGAAAAGGAGTCTTAAAGCATGATCTATATCGTCGAAGACGACGCCAGCATCCGTGAACTGGAACAGTACGCCCTGCAGACCAGCGGCTACGAGGCCAGGGGCTGCGAGGACAGCGCCAGCTTCTGGGCCGCCGTGCGCCTGGCCGCGCCGGAGCTGGTGATCCTGGACGTGATGCTGCCCGACGAGGACGGCTACCAGATCCTGGCGCAGCTGCGCTCCGACCCGGCCACCCGCGCCATCCCCGTCATCATGGTCACCGCCAAGACCAGCGAGATCGACGTGGTGAAGGGGCTGGACCACGGCGCCGACGATTACCTGTGCAAACCCTTCGGCATCATGGAGTTCATCTCCCGCGTGAAGGCGGTGCTGCGCCGGGCGGCGGCCGCCGCCCCCGCCGCCGCGCCCCAGACGCTGTCCTTCGGGTCCATCGTACTGGACGACGTGGCCCGCACCGTGCGGGTGGGCGGCACGCCGGTGGAACTGACTTTCAAGGAATACGCCCTGCTGCACCTGTTCCTGGAGCATCCCGAGGAAGTGCTGGCCCGCGAACGCATCATGAAGGAAGTGTGGGACACCGACGACCTGCTGGAGTCCCGCACCATCGACATGCATGTGCGCACCCTGCGCCAGAAGCTGGGCCCCGCCGGGGAATCCATCCGCACGGTGCGCAAGGTGGGCTACAAACTGAGCACGGAGGGCGCCGATGAGTGACGAGGAACTGCGCCAGGTCCGCCCCGGCAGCATGACCCGCAGCTACCGCCACGGCCTGATCCTGGTGGGGGTGCTCTGCGTGCTGGCCACGCTGGCGGCTTCGATGCTGCTGTTCCAGCGCAGTTACACCGAAGGCGTGGACCGCCACCTGGCCAACCTGTGCCGGACGCTGGCCGCCGGATACAACGCCCGGCAGGCCGGCGCCCCCGCGGCGCTGGCGGCGCTGGCCGACGGCGCCGGGGTGCGCTGCACGCTGATCGGCGAGGACGGCACCGTACTGTACGACAACGAGAGCCCCGACGCGCTGCCCAACCACGGCAACCGCCCCGAGGTGCAGCAGGCGCTGGCCGACGGCGTGGCAAGCTGCACCCGGCAGAGCGCGACCATGGGGCGGGAGACCCACTACTACGCCCTGCGGCTGGACACCCCCGCCGGGGTGCAGGTGCTGCGCGTGGCCGAGGAGGTGGACAACCTGTTCGGCATGGGGGCGGGGGCGTTGCCGCTGCTGGTCTGCGCGGTGCTGCTGATCCTGGCGGCGGCGTGGCTGCTCTCCTTCTGGCTGACCCGGCTGCTGGTGCAGCCCATCAACCGCATGGCGGAACACCTGGATACCATCGAGGCCAACGTGCCCTACGAGGAACTGATCCCCCTGGCGCGCACCGTACACACCGACCGCAAGCTGCGGGAAGACAACGAGACCATGCGGCGGGAGTTCACCGCCAACGTCAGCCATGAGCTCAAGACGCCGCTGACCAGTATTTCCGGCTACGCCGAACTGATCGAGAGCGGCATGGCCAGAAGCACCGACGTGCCCGCCTTCGCGGCGCGCATCCACAAGGAGGCCCAGCGCATGATCGCGCTGGTCAGCGATATCCTGCAGCTCAGCGAACTGGACAGCACCCAGGCCGCCCGCGGCCAGCAGAGCAGCTTTGAACCGGCGCCGGTGGACCTGGCCGCCCTGCTCAAAGAAGTGAACCAGAACATGACGGTCAACGCCCGCAAGGCCTATGTGACGCTGCAATATGACGCCCGCCCCGCCACCGTGCTGGGCAGCCACGACCTGCTGCTGGAACTGACCACCAACCTGTGCGACAACGCCATCCGCTACAACCGCCCCGGCGGCCATGTGAACCTGCGCTGCGGCGCCGGGACCGACGGCGCGCCCTGGCTGGAAGTGGAGGACAACGGCATCGGCATCCCGCAGGACAGCCAGTCCCGCGTGTTCGAGCGCTTCTACCGCGTGGACAAGAGCCGCTCCAAAGCCACGGGCGGCACCGGGCTGGGGCTGGCCATCGTCAAGCACATCGCGCTGCTGCACGATGCGCGCATCGACCTGCAGAGCCAGGTGGGCAGCGGCACCACCATCCGGGTCACTTTTCCCCGGGAACAAGCCGCCGGGAAGGCCCGCAGCCAGGCTTCCGCAACCTGAACAGCCGGGGGGGAAAGTCCCCCCCGCTGCAGACTGTCGAAAAAGATTAAAGATCCGTTGCCAGCGGCGGACATGTGCCGACGCTGGCAACACATACAGGGAAATTTTACGGCAAATTGTGTAGGAGGCCATGGGCCGATTGCGCGATTTGCCGTAAAATTTTGTCGAAGGCTGTGGAGCCGAGCGCCGCCTGCGGCGGATACAGCGAGGCGGAGCAGGGGCGGCGGTCGCAGAGCGCAAGCGCCGCTCCAAGGCGCGCCGCACGATGCGGGAACCGCAACCCGTAATCCAAAAGGGGAAACAGGAGCGTCAGGCTCCGCCGTGCGCGACTGTTGCCCCTTTTGGAGCTTGTCGAGTTTCTCGACAAGCTCCAGCCGGGGGAAAGTTTTTCCCCCGGCTGTTGTGTTCTGCGGCCCGGACGTGGTATACTGAAAAAAACACGCTGAATATACCCCCGGCCCCGTGCCGGTCCAAAAAGGAGCATCCCATGAACGAACAGTGGCTTACCGCCTACCGCCAAGAGATCGAAGAATTTTCTGAAAAAGCCCGGGCCTTTGACCGGGGCGAGATTTCCCGCAAGGATTACAAGGGCATGTCCGGCGGGTTCGGCAGTTATGCCCAGCGCGACGCAGGCCGCCACATGCTGCGCCTGCGCCTGCCCGGCGGCCGCCTGACGCCCGAGCGCCTGCGCTTCCTGGCCCGCGTGGCCGGGGAATATGCCATCGACCCCATCAAGCTGACCACCTGCGAGGCCATCCAGCTGCACAACCTGACCCCCGACCTGCTTCCCACCCTGATGGAACAGGCCGCCGGGGCCGCCATCATCACCCGCGGGGGCGGCGGCGACAACCCGCGCAACGTCATGGCCAGCCCGCTGACCGGCGTGCAGCCCGGCGAAGCCTTCGACGTGATGCCCTGGGCCGAGGCCGCCAGCGACTACCTGCTCTCCATCTGCCGGGACATCCGCATGCCCCGCAAGCTGAAAGTCGCCTTCTGCAACGGCGTGGATGACTGCGTGCACGCCACCTTCCGCGATATGGGCTTCGTCGCCCAGCCCAACGGCACCTTCCGGCTGTACATTGCCGGCGGCCTGGGCAACAGCCACCGCATGGGCGTCCCGGTGGTGGAATCCCTGCTGCCGCGGGACGTGCTGTACGCCCTGCGCGCCATGGTGGACACCTTCTGCGCCCACGGCAACTACGAGAACCGCGCCAAGGCCCGCACCCGCTACATGCAGGAAACGCTGGGCCCCGACGGGCTGCGGCGCGCCTTCCTCCAGAACCTGACCGCCGCCAAGGACAAGGGCGGCCTGGACCTGGAACTGGCGCCCCGCCCGGTGACCAAGACCGGCAGCGGCTCCCTTGACGACCCCCGCGCCCTTGCCCAGAAACAACCCGGCCTGTATGCCGTGGCCTACCACCCCATCGGCGGCTGCCTGCCCAAAGGCAAGCCCGCCGAGCTGGAAGCCCTGCTGCGGGACATGCCGGAAGCCGAATGCCGCGTAGCCCCCGACGAAACGCTGTATATCCTCAACCTGACCGCGGAGGAAGCCGCCCGGGCGCTGGCCGCCACCGCCGACGGCGCGCAGACCGAGTTCGAGCGCAGCGTGGCCTGCATCGGCGCGTCCATCTGCCAGCAGGGCGTGCGGGACAGCCAGAACGCCCTGCACCGCGCGGTGGAAGCCGTGCGCGCTGCCGGCCTGCCCGACGGCGCCCTGCCCCGCATCTGCATTTCGGGTTGCCCGTCCAGCTGTTCGGCGCATCAGGCCGCAGCCATCGGGTTCCAGGGCGGCGTCAAGCCGGTGCCGGGCGGCAAGCCCGTTCCCGCCTTCCGCCTGTTCCTGGGCGGCGCGGACGCCCTGGGGCGGGAGCGCTTCGGCGAACCCGCCGGTTTTGTCCGCGAAGACCAGCTGCCTGACCTGCTGGTGGATCTGGGCAGGGCCGCAGCCGGGTCGGGCTGGGCCGCCTGGCGCACCGCCCGCCCCGACGAACTGCAGGCCATCCTGGCAAAGTACCTGTAAAGCCCCAACAGAACCGCCCTGCGGCTGTGCGGCGGACGCCGCCCCGGCTGCGGGCGTTTTTGTGTCTTTCCATCGGGAGGTCCCCATGCAAAAAGTATTGATCCTGGGCTGCCCGGGCGCGGGCAAAAGCACCTTTGCCCGCCGCCTGCACGCCGTCACCGGGCTGCCGCTGCATTATCTGGACCGGCTGTGGCACCGCCCCGACCGGTCCACCGCCGCCCCCGAGGACTTCGACCGGGCGCTGGCGCAGATCCTGGCCGGGGACCGCTGGATCGTGGACGGCAACTACCTGCGCACGCTGGAACGGCGGCTGCAGGCCTGCGACACCGTCTTTTTTCTGGACTATCCGCTGGCGCTCTGTCTGGCGGGGGTACAGGCCCGGCTGGGCGTCCCGCGGGAGGACCTGCCCTGGGTGGAAACCGTTCTGGACGAGGAGTTCCGGCAGGAGATCCTCGATTTCCCCACCGTGCAGCGCCCGCAGGTCCTGCGCCTGCTGGCCGCCGCCGGGGACAAGCACATCGTGACCTTCCGCACCCGCGGCGAAGCCGGCTGCTGCCTGCAGCGGCTGGCCGCACAGGCTGCGGCAGGCGGAAAGGACCCTGTATGAAACGCATTTTTCTTCTGTTTTGCGCCGCCCTGCTGCTGGCGGGCTGCGCCGCGCAGCCCCTGCCGGACAGCGCCGCCCCCAGCGGCACGGCGGAAACCGCCGAACCCGTTCCCGAAGGCACGACGCTGACCTTTACCGACGACCTGGGGCGGGACGTGACGGCGCCGGTACAGCCCGAACGGGTGGCCGTGCTGCTGGGCAGCTACGCCGACGTGTGGTGCCTGGCGGGCGGGCAGGACAGCCTGGTGGCCGCCGCCAACGACGCCTGGACCGACTTTGACCTGCCGCTGGACGGCGGCGTAGCCAACCTGGGCAGCCTGCTGGAACCCAACCTGGAAGCGCTGATCGCCGCCGAGCCGGACCTGGTCATCGCCAGCAGCAACACCACCTCCAACGTGGAACTGCTGCCCGCGCTGGAGGAACTGGGCGTCCCCACGGCCTATTTCAGCGTGAACAGCTTTGACGACTATCTTCATATGCTCTACGTCTGCACCGAGCTCACCGGCCGGCCCGAGAATTACCAGGCCTGCGGCCTGGACGTGCAGAATCAGGTGGACGAGGCGCGGGCCCGCAGCGACGGCAGCGCCCCCACGGTGCTGCTGCTGCGCTCGGCCAGCACCAGCTGCAAGGTCAAGAACAGCCAGGGTACCGTGCTGGGCGAAATTTTGGCCGACCTGGGCGCCGTAAACATCGCCGACCAGGACGAGAGCCTGCTGGAAGACCTGAGCCTGGAACGCATCCTGGCCGACGATCCGGACTATATCTTTGTGGTGTTCCAGGGCAGCGACGAGGCCGCCGCCCAAAAGACGCTGGAAGCCGCGCTGACCTCCAACCCGGCGTGGGATACCCTGACCGCCGTGCAGGAGGGGCGCTTTTACCTGATGGAGAAGGAGCTTTTCCACCTGAAGCCCAACGCTCGCTGGGGCGAAGCGTACGAAAAGGTGGCCGACATCCTCTACCCTGCCGCCTGACGGCAGCTTTTCATGCAAGAGATACAAGGCGCGTGCCGGGCCCCAAGACCCGCTGCAACAGGCAAAACAGCCCTGCGGCCGTATGGCCGCAGGGCTGTTTTATCGGTATTCTTGCGGGCGGGCTTCGTCTGTTTACCGTTGACTGCCCAGGCGGTATTTGAAGTCCTCGTAGCCGAAATGCACCAGTTCCCGGCAGGCGCCCGCGGCGTCGCGCGCCCAGATGGCGGGCAGCGGCATGCCGTTGAAGGTGTTGTTCTTGCAGGTGGTGTAGATGGCCATGTCCCCGAACACCAGCAGGTCGCCGGGACGGGGCGGGGCGTCGAAGCTGTAATCCCCGATCACATCCCCCGCCAGGCAGGTGGGGCCTGCCAGCCGCACGGTGCAGGGCTTCTGCCCCGCGTCGGCGGCATACAGCAGCGGCGGGCGGTAGGGCATTTCCAGCACGTCCGGCATGTGGCAGGCGGCGCTGGCGTCCAGAATGGCGATGGTGGTATCGCCGTTGCGCACCACGTCCAGCACCCGCGTGAGCAGATACCCCGCGTTGAGGGCGCAGGCCTCGCCGGGTTCCAGGTACACCGTCACGCCCCAGTCCCGCTGTGCGCGGGCGATGCAGCGTTCCAGCGTGGCCAGGCCGTAGCCCGGGCGGGTGATGTGGTGCCCGCCGCCGAAGTTGAGCCACTGCATCCGGGGCAGCAGGTCGCCGAATTTTTCGGCCACCGCGTCCAGCGTCACCGCCAGCGCATCGGCGTCCTGCTCGCACAGGGTGTGGAAGTGCAGCCCGTCCAGCAGTTCCGGCAGGGCCGGGTCGGCGGCCACGGCGGCGTCCCACTGGGCGCGGGTGGCGCCCAGGCGGCTGCCGGGAGCGCAGGGGTCGTAGATGGCGTGCCCTTCCTGGGTGGAGCGCTCGGGGTTGACGCGCAGCCCCACGCTCTTGCCCGCCGCCCGCGCCGCAGGCCCGAAGCGGGCCAGCTGGGCGGGCGAGTTGAACACGATATGATCGGCCCAGCGCAGCAGTTCCTCCATCTCGCCGGCGCGGTAGGCTGCGCAGAACACATGCACTTCCCTGCCGGGCATCTCCTCGGCGCCCAGGCGCGCTTCAAACAGGCCGCTGGCTTCGGTGCCCGCCAGATGCGGCGCCAGCAGCGGGTAGAGGTCATAGTTGCTGAAGGCTTTCTGGGCCAGCAGCACCTTGCAGCCGGTGCGCGCAGCCAGCGCGCCCAGCAGTTCGGCGTTGCGGGCCAGCTGCCCTTCGTCCAGCAGGTAGCAGGGCGTGGGCAGGGCGGCCAGTTCCGGCGGCAGCACGCCCCCCAGCGCCGCAAAGGGCGCGCGCAGGTCGGGCGCGGGCATCAGTCCACCAGCGCCGGGGCGCCGTTCACGCTGCGGGGCAGGCCGTACTTGTCCAGCGCGTCCAGGAACGGGTCGGGATCGAACTCCTCCACCGTGTAGACGCCGGGCTTGTTCCACTGGCCGGTGAGCATCATCAGCGCGCCGCACATGGCGGGCACGCCGGTGGTGTAGCTGATGGCCTGGCTGCCCACCTCGCGGTAGCAGGCCTGATGGTCGCAGACATTATAAATGTACCAGGTCTTGGGCTTGCCGTCCCTGGTGCCGGTGAAAATGCAGCCGATGTTGGTCTTGCCCTTGGTGCGGGGGCCCAGGCTGGCCGGGTCCGGCAGCAGCGCCTTGAGGAACTGGATGGGGACGATCTCCTGCCCGTTGTACTGCACCGGCGTGGTGGAGAGCATGCCCACATCCTCCAGGCAGCGCATATGGTCCAGGTAGCTCTGGCCGAAGGTCATGAAGAAGCGGATGCGCTTGACGCCGGGGATGTTCCTGGCCAGGGACTCGATCTCCTCATGGTGGAGCAGGTACATATCCTTCCGGCCCACCTGGTCGAAGTCGTACTCCCGCTTGATGCTCATGGCCGGGATCTCGACCCAGTGGCCGTCCTCCCAGTAGCTGCCGGGGGCGCTGACTTCCCGCAGGTTGATCTCGGGGTTGAAGTTGGTGGCGAAGGCATAGCCGTGGTCGCCGCCGTTGCAGTCCAGGATGTCGATGGTGTCGATGGCGTCGAACTCATGCTTGGCCGCATAGGCGCAGTACGCCTGGGTCACGCCCGGGTCAAAGCCGCAGCCCAGCAGGGCGGTGAGGCCGGCGTCCTCGAACTTCTTTTTGTAGGCCCACTGCCAGGAGTAGTCGAAGTAAGCGGAGAAGCCTTCCTCCCGGCAGCGCTTCTCATAGACGGCGCGCCAGGCCGGGTCGTCGGTGTCCTCGGGCTCGTAGTTGGCAGTGTCCATGTAGTTGACGCCGCAGGCCAGGCAGGCGTCCATGATGGTCAGGTCCTGGTAGGGCAGCGCGATGTTCATGACCAGGTCCGGCCCGTAGCTTTTGATGAGGGCGATGAGCTGGTCCACATCGTCGGCGTCCACCTGGGCGGTGGTGATCCTGGTGCTGGTGATGGGGGCCAGCTTTTCGGCCAAAGCGTCGCATTTGGATTTCGTGCGGCTGGCGATGCACAGCTCGCTGAAAACGTCGCTGACCTGGCAGCACTTCTGGATGGCTACGCTGGCAACGCCGCCGCAGCCGATGACAAGAACTTTGCTCATAGTGATGACTCCTTTATGTACGATTTTTTGAACGAATATTCCAGAGCAGGTTGGTTACGGGAGAACGGCGGGGCCAAGACCCCGCCCTACGGGGCGACCCGGCAGGGGACGGTCGCAGGGCGGGGATCCATCCTCGCCGGACCGTTCTGTTCCCTTTTAGATATTGGGCCGGCCGCGCGCCAGCGCCAGCAGCAGTTCCCGCAGCACCTTGCAGGCCGTGGCGGTGGACACGCCGCTCGCGTCCAGCATGGGGGCCAGTTCGTTCAGGTCCGCCCCCACGATGTGGGCCCGCGCCACCGTGCGGATGGCCTCCAGCAGCTGCAGGAAGCTGACGCCCCCGGCTTCCGGGGTGCCGGTGCCCGGGAATGCCGACGGGTCCAGGCAGTCCAGGTCGATGGTCAGGTAGACCGGCACTTTCGCGTCGCAGAGCCACTGGGTCAGTTCCCCCAGCCCCGAAAAATCGAAGCGGTGCAGGTCGGTGTGGGCGGCGGCAAAAGCGAATTCTTCCCGGTCGCCGCTGCGGATGCAGAACTGGTGGATGCGCCCGTCGCCCAGCAGGTCGTGGCAGCGGCGCAGCACGCAGGCGTGGCTGAGTTTGGCGCCCAGATAGTCGTCCCGCAAATCGGCGTGGGCGTCAAAGTGGACGATGTGCAGGTCCGGCCAGCGGGCCGCCACCGCGCGCACCGCCCCCAGCGTGACCAGGTGTTCCCCGCCCAGCAGCAGCGGGAACTTGCCGTCCCGCAAAATCTCCGCCGCGCGGGATTCGATGTCCACCAGCGCGCTCTCGCTGCTGCCGAAGCAGAGTTCCAGGTCGCCGCTGTCGAAGATCTCGCAGTCGGTCAGGTCGGCGTTCTGGTAGGGGCTGTAGGTCTCCAGGCCGTAGCTCTCGTGCCGGATGGCCGCCGGGCCGAAGCGCGCGCCCGGGCGGTAGCTGGTGGTGGAGTCGTAGGGCGCGCCGTACAGCACGATCTGGGCCGTGCGGTAGGCGCTGTCGCACCCGATAAAGTTTTCAACATTCCGTGGCAGCATTCAGTGTTCCTCCACTTCCCGCAGCATCTCTTCCAGGAAGGCGGGCAGATAGAACGCCCCCACATGCAGCCGGGTGGTGTAGTAGCGGGTGCGCATGTTCAGCGCATTCCACGCCGGGGCGTCCAGGTCGTCGATGGGATGATATTTTTTGCTGGCGAAGCCGAACAGCCAGTACCCCGCCGCAAAGGTGGGGATGTGCGCCTGGTACACCCGGCTGATGGGGAAGGTGCTGGCGATGCGCTTGTGGCTGCGCTGCATGGCGTTGGCGTCCTCGGCATAGAAGGGGCTGCCCTGCTGGTTGACCATGATGCCGTCGCTCTTGAGGGCGTTGAAGCAGTTGCCGTAGAACTCCCGCGTGAACAGCCCTTCCGACGGGCCGAAGGGGTCGGAGGAGTCCACGATGATCAGGTCGTACTCCTCCTCGCAGCGGCGGATGAATTTGAGGGCGTTCTCAAAGTAGATATGCACCCGGCGGTCGTCCATGCGGCAGGCGTTGCCGGGCAGGTAGGCGCGGCAGGCCTCCACCACCTGGGGGTCCATCTCCACCAGGTCGATGCGCCGCACCCGGTCATAGCGGGTCAGTTCCCGCACCACGCCGCCGTCCCCCGCGCCGATGACCAGGATATCCTTGGCCTCCCGGTGGACCGCCATGGGCACATGGGTGATCATCTCGTCGTAGATGAACTCGTCCCGCTCGGTAAGCATGACGTTGCCGTCCAGCGTGAGCACCCGGCCGAACTCCGGCGTTTCAAAAATATCAATGCGCTGGTACTGGCTCTGCTTGGAATACAGCTGCCGGTCCACGCGGATGCTGTGCTTGACGTCCGGCGTATGAAATTCCGAAAACCACATTTCCATCGTGTGTTCCCTCCCGATTCAGCAATCCGTCAAAATTTTCAAAATTCGTCCCCGGCGGCGGACATGCGCCGACGGCGGGGACACATACAGGGAAATTTCGCCCAAAATTGTGTGCGAGGCCAACGGCCGAGTGCGCGGTTTTGGGTGAAATTTTGTCGAAGGGGACTCCAAAGGGGGAAATAGCCGCCTCAGGCACCGCCGTGGGCGGCTGTTGCCCCCTTTGCAGGCCATTCAGGCCAGCACATTCAGGCGCAGGATGTCGGGGTCTTCCGGCCCGGTCATGCTGCAGCCCTTGGCTTTGGCGTACTCGATATAGTCCAGGATCTCGGCGGTGATGCGCTCGCCCGGGGCCAGGATGGGGATGCCCGGGGGGTAGCACATGACGAACTCGCTGCACACGCGGCCCACGGTCTGGCGCAGGGGCAGGCTGACTTTTTCGGCATAGAAGGCCTGCTGGGGGCTGGCCACCACCTCGGGGTCGATGTACTCCTGGTTGAGCAGGCCTGTGCCGTCGGTCTGGTAGCGGCGCTTGATCTCGGCCAGGGCGCTGACCAGCCGTTCCAGTTCCTGGGGGCGGTCGCCCATGGAAAGGTAGGCCAGGATGTTGCCGATGTCGCCGAATTCGATCTGGATGTCGTATTCATCCCGCAGGATGTCGTAGACCTCGATGCCCGCCAGCCCGATGTCCCGGGTGTGGATGCTGAGCTTGGTGGTGTCGAAGTCGAAGATGGAGTTGCCGTTGCACAGCTCCTTGCCGAAGGCATAGTAGCCGCCGATGGCGTTGATCTCCTCCCGGGCGTACTCGGCCATGTCGGCCACCTGGTGGAACACCTGCCGCCCCCGCAGCGCCAGGTTGCGGCGGGAGATGTCCAGGCTGGACATGAGCAGGTAGCTGCCGGAGGTGGTCTGGGTCAGGTTGATGATCTGCCGCACATACCCGGCGTGCACGTTGGGGCCGGTGAGCAGCAGGCTGGACTGGGTCAGGCTGCCGCCGCTCTTGTGCATCGAGACGGCCGCCATATCGGCCCCCGCCGCCATGGCCGAGACCGGCAGCCCACCGCCAAAGTAGAAGTGGGTGCCGTGGGCCTCGTCCGCCAGGCAGAGCATGCCGGCCTCGTGGGCCATGCGCACGATGGCCCGCAGGTCGCTGCAGATGCCGTAATACGTGGGGTTGTTGACCAGCACGGCCACGGCGTTGGGATGTTCGGCGATGGCCTTGGCCACCTGTTCCCGCCGCATGCCCAGCGAGATGCCCAGCCGCTGGTCCACCTCGGGGTTGACGTAGACCGGCACCGCGCCGCAGAGCACCAGCGCGTTGAGGACGCTGCGGTGCACGTTGCGGGGCAGGATGATCTCATCCCCGCGCTTGCAGGCGCTGAGCACCATGCTCTGCACCGAGCTGGTGGTGCCGCCTACCATCAAAAAGGCGTGGGCCGCGCCGAACGCGTCGGCCGCCAGTTCCTCGGCTTCCCGGATGACCGACACCGGGTGGCAGAGGTTGTCCAGCGGTTTCATGCTGTTCACGTCCACCCCGACGCACTGCTCCCCCAGAAAAGCCGTGAGTTCGGGGTTGCCGCGGCCGCGCTTGTGGCCGGGCACGTCGAACGGCACCACGCGCATGCGGCGGAAATTTTCCAGCGCTTCATGGATCGGCGCGCGGCGCTGGTCCAGACGGGTGCGGTATCCATTCCCGTTCATTCTTTTCCTCCGTCCTGCGGCCCCCTGAACCAAAAAAAGACGCAAGTCCCGCCGCCAGGGGCAGACTTGCGTCGCATCCACGATATTGCCCGCAGCGGGACGCCGCCGCGCACTGCGGGCGGGGCGGCAAAACTGCGGTAAAGCGTAATCGTGTCCAGAGTCTATATAGCAATTCTACTTTTACTACTCTTATTGACCGTTTCACAAGTCTGCGTGCGGCGCACGCAATTTCTGGTTATAAAGGAACCAACTTATAAAATTTGAGCTTTTAACTCAATCAATAAGGCAACCAAAGTTGCCGGTCGGCAGTGGACCCGGCTGTCCGTATGGCCTTAGCCCCCTTGTGAGGGCGGTCCTTGGTAAATTGCTTTGAAAAACTCCTGCACGATTCGTCTTTCAAATTTCGAGAGTATGGTATCATACCCCGCCCAAAATGTCAAATCTTTTTTCGGCGGGGGCAGGCCCCGGGCAAAAAAACGGCCGGAGCCCTGGCGGGCTCCGGCCGGTACTGCTTGCTGCGGGATCACAGGATCTCGATCTGGGCGGGTTTCTTTTCGGGCTGCGGCCTGGCCTGGGCTTTGGGCAGGCTCAGTTCCAGGACGCCGTCCTCAAAGCGCGCTTTCACATCCTCGGGCTTGAGCTCCTCGCCCACATAGAAGCTGCGCGCGCAGCTGCCGGTGTAGCGCTCCTGCCGGATGTAGCGGCCTTCCCCGTCTTTTTCGCCGCGGGCGCCGCTGCGCCTGGCGCTGATGGTCAGGTAGCCGTCCTTCAGGTCCAGCTTGACGTCCTCTTTCTTGAAGCCGGGCAGCTCCACAAAAACGTCGTAGCCGTCTGCGGTCTCCCGCACGTCGGTCTTCATCACCTGGGCGCCGCGTTTGCCAAAATTGCCGCGCGGGGCCATCGCATTCACCGCACGGTCAAACTCCCGGTCCCAATCGCTGTTGAACCAGTCGTCGAGCAAAGAATCATGAAACATATAAGGAACCATCATCATACGTCATTCCTCCCGTTTTATCGTGCCCCGGAACTTTTTTCCAAAAGGCATGCCGTTGTTCCTGTCTGGTCCCTCCGGGCGGCCCGCCTTTGCGCGGCGCTTTCCTTTCGGGAACGGTTTTATTATAGCACCGCAAATTAGCACTGTCAACACGAGAGTGCTAATATTCATATTTCATGCCATCTTTGTTCACAAAATATGCGATTTTTTTGTGTTAAAAGGGATGTACAAATCCCTGTTTCTTCGGTATGATAGAAGTACCGACGTCACGGCGAGCCCCTGCGGCCCGCCCTTTGTTTCAGAAAGGAATCCTCCA
Organism: Candidatus Gemmiger avistercoris; assembly: GCA_019116705.1. GTDB lineage: Bacteria > Bacillota > Clostridia > Oscillospirales > Ruminococcaceae > Gemmiger > Gemmiger avistercoris. The sequence goes on along the minus strand of DXBF01000047.1, from coordinate 8,656 downwards.
TGACCAACAAAAAGCCCTGGCTGTATCTGGCAGCCATTGCCGCCCTGCTTTTGCTGCTCAAATACAGCGACGCCCTGCTGGGCGGCGTGCGGCTCCTCGCCACCCTGCTGACGCCGCTGCTGCTCGGCTGCGCCGTCGCCTATGTGCTCAACATCATCGTGACCCGCATCGAGTCCCTGCCCCCGCTGCGCGACCCGTCTTCCCGCCTGTACCGGGTGCGGCGGCCCATCAGCATCGTGGGCGCGCTGGTGGGCATCACGGTGATCGTGGCGCTGCTGGTCATCATCATCATCCCCCAGCTGGCGGACGCCTTCCGCGTGGTGCTGCTGGGGGTGCCGCCGGCCGTCAACAGCTTTCTCAACTGGCTGGATACGCTGGACCTCTCCCAGCCGCAGCTGGAAGAATGGCTGCGCGCCCTCAATGTGAACTGGCCGGACCTGTTCAAGCGGGCTACCAGTTACCTGACCTCCGGCGTAGGCAACGTATTCAACTCGGCGGTGTCGCTGCTGGGCGCGCTGGGCGGTACCGTGATGCAGAGTTTCATCGCCCTGATCTTCGCACTGTATCTGCTGGCCGGCAAGGACCGGCTCAACCGCCAGTTCCACGCCCTGGCCGATACCTACCTGCCCGAGCGCTTCACCCGCCGCCTGTGGTATTTGCTGGCCACCGCCCATGACACCTTCACCCGCTTTTTCGTAGGCCAGTTCACCGAGGCCATCATCATCGGCGTGCTGTGCACGCTGGGCATGGCGCTGTTCCGCCTGCCCTATGCGACGATGATCGGCACACTGGTGGGCGCTACCGCCCTGCTGCCGGTGGTGGGCGCTTACCTGGGCGCGGGCATCGGCGCGTTCATGATCCTGACCGTCAACCCGCTGCAGGCATTGGGCTTCCTGATCTTTATCGCCGTGCTGCAGCAGCTGGAAGGCAACCTGATCTACCCCCGGGTAGTAGGGACCTCCATCGGGCTGCCGGGCATCTGGGTGCTGGCCGCCGTCACGGTGGGCGGCGGCATCGGCGGCATTGCCGGCATGCTGCTGGCGGTGCCGGTGACCGCCACCTTCTACCGCCTGCTGCGCACCGACGTGCAGCGGCGGCAGGCCCCGCCCGCCGGGCCGCAGGACTGAAGCCAAAACGCCCCTCCCGCGGGAGGGGCGCCTTTTGATTTCCGTGCTGGAAGAACGTCCGGTCGTGCTTTCCCGAACTGGACGCCGTGCATTTTTTTGTGCTACAATAACCAGACAGGCAACCATATGAGAGGAGGGACGCCTATGCCGGCGGACGTAAAACAGCAGATCACCGACGCACTGCTGCAGCTGCTGGACAAGAAAAGCCTGGAGAAGATCACGGTCCGGGAGCTGGCCGAACTGTGCGGCATCAGCCGCCAGACCTTCTACTACCACTTTGAGGATGTGTTCGACGTGGTGGACTGGTGGAGCCGCCAGAGCGCCGAACAGATGCTGCGCGACAGCATGCGCGCCCAGGACGAGCGGGAAGCGCTGCGCATCTTCGTCGACCGGGTGACCGCCAACCGCGGCACGCTGCGCCGCCTGCTGGCCAGCCGCTGGCGGGAGCAGATGGAACGCCAGCTGGTGGACGTGTTCACCACCTACCTGCGCTATATGCTGCGCAGCGCCCACCCCCACCTGGCCATGTCCCCCTCGGACGAGAGCGCTTTCCTGCTGTTCTACGCCAGCGGGGTCTCCGGGCTGCTGATCCAGCGGGAGATACACACCGAGGCCGAGAAGGAGATCCTGGTCAACCAGCTGTACTGGCTGCTGTTCCAGGACCCCTGGGGGCATATCTGGCGCGCCTGACCCATCGAGAACGCCGCCCCCGGCAGATCCTGCCGGGGGCGGCGTTCTATCGTCCGGGGCCGCGCGGATGCTTACTGCGCGCCCGCCGGGTGGCTTTCGTTCCAGAGCCTGTCGGCCTGGGGCTGCCACGCCTCGGCATAGGGCGTCGTGCGGTCGCACAGCGCGTCGACGGCTTCGGGCGATTCATAGTCGGTGGACTGCGCCCCCGTATCGTGCACCATCCGGCGCAGTTTTTCGGGGTTTTCCAGCATGGGGCAGGGCCGCAGCATATTGCCGTTGAAGGGCTGGCCGTCGTGGTAGGCCATGAACAGCGGGCTCTTCAGTGCTTCCAGCAGCGTGCAGCTGCGGATGTTGACGTTGGAGTAGTGGATAAAAACGCAGGGTTCCACATCGCCGCGGGCGTTGATGTGCAGGTACCGGCGGCCGCCCGCGATGCAGCCGCCCACGTACTCGGCGTCGTTCTGGAAATCCATCGAGAAGATGGCCTTGGTCTTGCGGAACGCGCGGATGCGCCGGTAGAGTTCGGTGCGCTGTTCCGGCGTGGGCAGCAGTTCCGGCGCGGCGCCGCTGCCCACCGGCATGTAGTGGAAGAACCAGACGAACAGCGCGCCCGCGCTGATGATCTCATCGAAGAATTTTTCGCTGCTGATGTCGGCATAGTTGCGGCTGGTGTAGCAGGCCGAGATGCCAAACGGCAGCTTGTGGGCTTTCATCAGGCGCATGGCGTCCAGCACGCTCTGGTAGGAGCCTTCGCCCCGGCGGCTGTCGTTGGCCTCCTCAAAGCCTTCCAGGCTGAAAGCCGGCACAAAGTTCCTGACCCGCAGCAGGTCCCGGCAGAACGCCTCGTCAATGAGGGTGCCGTTGGTGAAGCAGAGGAACTCGCAGTCGCTGTGCTTTTCGCACAGGGCCAGGACGTCCTGTTTGCGCACCAGCGGTTCACCGCCGGTGAAGATATACATATAGGTGCCCAGTTCCTTGCCCTGGGTGACGATGGAATCCAGTTCCGCAAAGCTCAGGTTCAGGCGGTCGCCGTACTCGGCGGCCCAGCAGCCGGTGCAGCGGCGGTTGCAGGCGGAGGTGGGGTCCAGCAGGATGGCCCAGGGCACGTTGCAGTTTTCTTTGCGGGACACTTCATCCTGGCGGGCGCTGCCCAGCAGGCTGGCGTTGAGGATAAAGTTGCGGAAGAAGGTCTGCCGCACGCCGGGGTCCAGTTCGTACGCCTTGAGGATCAGCTGATACCAGTTGCTCTTTTCCTCGATGGCCTTGCGGAACGCCGCGCGCTGGGGCGCATACCAGTCCTTCGGCGTGACGGTATCCACCAGTTTCATGATCCTGGGGATGTTGGCCTCGGGGTCCTTTTCCAGATAGCGCAGCACCTGCTCGACGGCAGCGGTGACGGCAGCGTCTTTGAGGGACGCGTTCGGTTTCATGGCAAAATACCTCCCTGTTTTCTATTCCTCGGGCATGTGCGGTACAGCCGCTGCATACCACCTCCCTATTATGCACCCGCATGCCTGCCGCCGGAACTGATGATCCGCCCGTTTTGTCCTGACACCTTGCCCCTGTCTGTCAGGACACCTTTCCCGCCGGGGCCGCAAAAACCGGCGCCCCCGGGGACCGCACAGGCCCCCGCAAAGCGCCGGTTCCTTAATTCCTTACTGCCGGAAGCCGTTCAGCCCGTTCAGGCCAGCCCCAGCGTAATGGCGTTGACCGCCTCGGTCAGGTCCACCGCCAGCGAGCGCGCCGCCAGCCCCAGCGTGACGCCGTCCAGCTGCACCAGGCAGTTTTCGCCGTCATACTGGTAGACCGCCACGCTCACCTCCGGGAAGGCTTCGCTGTCCAGATGGACCGTGAAGGCGATCTCCTGCTTTCTGTCGGCCGTCTCGTCGTTGAAGGTGTTCACCGTCAGCCCGTCGATGGCGTCCTGCACATCGCCGAACTCCACTTCCGTATCGCCGATCTTCCAGGTATCGCCGCTCTTCACCGCGGTGTAGACGGTATCGTCGATGGTGAAGTCGATGCTCTCCACCGTATCCCAGTTGAGGGCCAGCACCTCGTCGGGGCGCAGGGTGTCGTACCCGGCCGCCGCCACATCGTCGGCGTAGGCGTCGGCGTCCACGCGGTAGACGATGGGCGAATCATCCATACGCAGGTAGTGGTTGCCGTCTCCGTCCTGCCCAAAGGCCAGGGCGTGGCTCTCCTGCGTGCCGTCCAGCGTGGTGGTGACCGTGAAGGTCAGGGCCGGGGCGTCCAGGCCGTAGCCGGCCAGCGAAGCCTCGTCGGCGGTGTAGGTGGCGTAGTCGCTGCGGTCCAGGGCGTTGAGCGTATCCACCAGCCCTTCCACCTTGCCGGAATCCAGCGGTTCATAGCTGCCGCTGTCGTTCAGGTAGTACTCGTAGGCGTCGGTGTAGCAGAGTTCCTCGTCGGGGCGGTGCTCCACGGTGAAGGCCGTCTCGCCGGTGGCCACGATGCCGTCCAGCGTGTCGTAGTCGGGGATCACATCCTGCCGCATCAGTTCGTCCCGGTCGGTGACGGCATACCCGGCCAGGTCGTCGTCGATGAGGTAGACCGTGCCGTCGCCCAGGGTCACGTAGCGCTTTTCGTCCATGGTGGAGAAGTCGCCCAGTTCCAGGACGGTGTCGCCATCGGCGCTCGTCAGCGTGATGGTGCAGCCGGGGTCGTCCAGCCCATACTGGGCGAAATCCTCGACGTTTTCGATGATGAAGCTGGCGTGGACGCTCTCAAAATGGCTGAGGAAGTCGGCCATCTTCTCCTGGTCCACCGGGAAGGCCGCATCCGACGCATCCTGCCAGGTCCCGTCGGCCTGGGTGAAGGAAAGGGTCGCGCCCTCCTTCGTCCAGGAAACGGCGGTCAGGGCCTCCGGGTCGGCGGCCACGATCTCCTCGTCCACGGTGGTCACGGTGTCGATGTGTTTCTGCACGCCGGTGACGATGGCGATGACCACGCAGAGCGCGGCCAGCACCACCACCAGCAGCAGCAGTTTTTTCTGACGGTTCATACCATTTTCCTCCTGCGCAGCACTTCATCGACGCCCAGCAGCAGGAAGCAGACAGGGATAATGCCGATCATGCAGATCTTCAGCCAGGTGGCCGACGAGGCGCTGATGGTCAGATAGTTGTAGTCCAGGGATTTGCTGCGGATGGACACCGCGTCGGTCTCGCCGATCATCCAGGACAGGCCGTTCATCACGAAATCCAGGTTGGCCCCGGCCGAGAAGGCGTTGTACTGTTCGTCCAGCAGGTAGTCGCTGGCCGCCCACAGCACCCGGCCGCCCGCGGCGCTGTCCTCGATGGAGACCGCCAGCGTGAAGGGCCCGTCGACATCGCCGTCCTCCTTCTCATAGGTGGACATGGCGTAGCCCGCCGCCTTGGAGAAGGAATCCGTGGAGGTCTGCAGCAGCGGGGTCACGGTGCCGGCGGTGGTATCGCCCACGGTCAGGCCCTGGGCGATGGGCACGATGATGTTATAGCTGCCGTCCAGCAGCGGCTGGGTGATGTCGCTCTGCTGGATCTCCGGCATCAGCACGTAGGGCGCGGTGAAGGCGTAGTAGTCGCGGTTGGGGTCCACCACCACGCCGTCGGTCACGGTCACGCCGTAGTCCGCCAGCAGGGCGTTGAGGTTGGGCAGATCGGTGTCCTGCTGCGGGCCGGAAAACACCAGCAGCCTGCCGCCGCCCTGCACGTAGCTCTGCAGCATGGCCAGTTCTTCTTCGGAAATATCGCTGGTGGGCGCGTTGATGACCAGCGCGTCGCAGTCCTCGGGCACGGCGTCCACGTTCAGCAGCGAGAAGTCCGCCACCGTCTCATAGTTGGCGCGGGTGAGCGCGTCGGTAAAACTCTGCGAGAGTTCCGCCTCGCCGTGGCCGCTGAGCAGGTAGACCTGCGGCAGATCGGTGCGCACCACGTAGTTGATGGCCGAGGTGATCTGGCCTTCGCCGTCGAACACCTGGGACACCGAGCCGGTGCTGTAGTAGTTGCCGGTATCGTACTGGTAGATGTCGTCGTAGCCGATGTAACGGTTCCGCTCGCCGGATTCCACCACCAGCGAATTGTTGGTCACGGTCTCGTCGGTATATTGCTGGGCGAAGGTGGGGTACACGTCGGGGTCGCGCTTGAGCACCGTGATATGGTCGGACAGTTCCTCATAGCGGTCCAGCAGCTTTTCGATGACGGTATCCTCCTGCCCCGCCTGGGAGATCCAGTAGATGGTCACATCCTGGTCCAGATTGGTCACCACCGCCTTGGTGTCGGCGGTGAGGGAGTAGAGCTGCGCGGCGGAAATATCGAACTGCGTCCAGCTTGAGGGCAGTTTTTCGGCCAGCACGTTGACGGCAACCAGGATCGCCAGCACCACCAGGCTCAGCACAAAGCTGTAGCCGCCCACCCGGGCCGTGCGGGTGCTCAGGGACTGGCGGTTGCGGGCCAGCAGGCCCTGCCACTTGTTTTTCCAGTTGTTTTTCATCCGTTATACCTCTTTTTTTCCCAGGATTGCACGCAGAGGAACAGGAAGAACACCGCGATGCTGATGTAATACACGATGGCGGTCACATCGAACACACCGTTGACGAAGGTGTAGAACCGTTCAAAGGGCGACAGCTTGCTCATCAGGTCGGGCAGCAGGGTCGCCAGCGAGTCGGGGCTGACCAGCCACATGACCACGACCGCCGCCACGCAGAGGGCCAGCACGATCAGCCCCGCCGCGTCGGAGCGGGTCAGCCGCCGCACCAGCAGCGCCAGCAGCGCCGCGATGACCAGCAGCGCCACCACGTTGAACGCCGTGGAGGAGATATGATCGGCCAGCGAAGCGCTGTAATAGCAGAACAGCATGACCACCACGCCCAGGCCCGCAGCCATGCCCTGCGACTCCGTCAGCGAGGAGATGAACATGCCGATGGACAGCAGCGCCAGACCCAGGCAGATAAAGGCGAACAGCGCGCCGTAGGACGTGGGCAGGTAGACGTCGCCGTAGAAAGAGAAGATGAACGGGTAGACGCAGGCCACCAGCATGGGCGCGATGAACACCAGCGCCATGGCGAAGTATTTGCCCAGCACGATGTCCACCCCGGTGATGGGCAGCAGCGAGAGCAGCTGGTCGGTCTTTTGGCGTTTTTCCTCGGCCATGACGCGCATGGTCAGCACGGGCACCAGCGCCACAAAGGCGATGCAGAAGGTGCCCAGGGCGTACTCAAAGTTGGCTACGGCGCTGTTGATGTTGTACATCATGGCGCCGATGCCGATAAATTCCAGCAGGAACGCGCCGAACACGTAGGCCAGCATGCTGTGGCTGTACAGGCGCAGTTCATGTTTGAAAACGGATCTCACGCTTGCGCGCCCCCTTTCTGGTCCGCCTCGTTCTCGGTCAGTTCAATGAAGATGTTTTCCAGATCGGCGCGCACCGGGGTCATTTGCAGCAGCGCGCAGCCCGCCGCCGCAAAGGCAAAGAACACCGCCCGGCAGGCGGCGGCCGGGTCCCCGGCCAGCGTCAGGGTGGCCTTGCAGGTCACGGGGGCTTCTTCTGCCGGTTCTGCCGGTTCTTCTGCGGGTTCGGCGGGTTCTTCCGTGGGGGCGGGTTCTTCCGCCGGTTCGGGGGCGGGCGCGGGGGCCTCCAGCGTGTAGTCCGCCACGGCGTCCAGGCCGTCCAGCACGCCGCGCAGCGTCTGCTCGCCGGCCTCGGCCACGATGGTCAGGCGGTTGTTGGCCGCCATGGCGCGTTCGAGGTTCCGGGGCGTGTCGAAGGCGACCAGTTTGCCGTGGGCGATGATGAGCACGCTTTCGCAGATGGCCTGCACTTCGCTGAGGATGTGGGAACTGAGGATGACCGTGTGTTTGCGGCCCAGTTCGCGGATCAGGTCGCGGATCTCGATGATCTGCAGCGGGTCCAGGCCGACGGTGGGTTCGTCGAGGATGATGTACTTGGGGTTGCCCAGCAGCGCCTGGGCGATGCCCACCCGCTGGCGGTAGCCTTTGGACAGGTTGCGGATCAGCCGCCCGCCCATTTCGGTCAGGCGGGTCTCCTGCATGACGCGCTCGATCTCCGCCGGGATCTGCCGCGCCGGGACGCCCTTGGCCTGGGCCACAAAGCGCAGGTATTCCTCGGGCGTTTCCTCGGTGTAAAGGGGCGGGATCTCGGGCAGGTAGCCGATGTTCTGTTTGGCCTGACGGGCCTGTTCAAAGATGTCGCAGCCGTCGATCCTGACCTCGCCGCTGGTGGCCGCCAGGCAGCCGGTCATGATGTTCATGGTGGTGGATTTGCCCGCGCCGTTCGGGCCGAGAAAGCCATAGATATGGCCCTCGCCGATGGTGAAGGAAATATCATCCACCGCGGTGAAGTCGCCGTACCGTTTGGTCAGGTGTTCAACCGTTATCATGGAATGCCTCCTTTTCATAAGCCGTTCTGTTCTTATTGTAGGCGGCAAAACGGAAAAACTGCTGAAATTTTTGTGTTAAATTTGTGGAAACTGCCCTGCTGCCAACGGCCGGGGGTGCGTCCACGTTCCCTGATTCTGTAGGGCGGGGTCTCGACCCCGCCGTGGGGTTTTATCTTGCCTGCCATGTTCCGGGTTTTCTTTACATTCCCCGGATTTGATTCTTTATTTTGGATGCATTGCGGGCCGCATGGGTCTGCTTCGGGCTTCCGGGAACGTTCCTTTTTGACCGGGCAAAAAGGAACCGAAAAACCCGCCGCTACTTCCGAGGCGCGGGGCACGGCCAAGGGGCCTGCGGGCCCCTTTGGAAACCCCGGGGCTCTGCGGTGGTCGCCCGAGACTCTTTCCGTGTTTCACAGCCCTTCATTCGTTTTTACCCTGGCCCCGGCCCGTG
>DXBF01000046.1 GCA_019116705.1 Candidatus Gemmiger avistercoris | reverse complement strand
CAGCGGTACAGTTAATAGAAATCATGCTGCCGTCAGAATATCTTAGTTCAACGCAGCCGGTATCCATGTTAAATTCACAGGAAAGTAATGTTTTCATAATGCTATCCTCCAATATTGGCTCTGTTAAGAAGGAAAACTCCCGCCTAATTCCTGTTAGGAATCAGACGGGAGTTTCGTATGCACCCGAAAACCGTCAGCTAACAGTTGATAAGTGATTTAGTTCCTTATCACTGTTAAGCCAAGGCTTCAGGGGGCTTGGTGCAGTATGGGGCGTTCAGCGGCGGGGACGGCGCTTGCGCACGCTGTAGCCGAAAGTGCCCAGCCGCCGTCCCAATGCCAGGTAGTCGCCGTGGGAGTAGACGATCAGTCTGGCGCGGTTCAGGCAGAGTTTGCCGTTTTCATCCAGCAGGCGCTCGTCCACATCCACCGCCACACACTCGGCCAGGAACAGATCATGGCTGCCCAGGGGGATGACCTGGGTGACCCTGCATTCCAGGTTGACGGGGCTTTCTTCCAGCAGCACGGTGCCAACCCGGCTGGCTGGGGCGGCGGTCAGCCCCAGGGCGGCAAATTTGTCCACGTCGCGGCCGCTCTTGACGCCGCACCAATCCACTGCCCGCACCAACGCTTCGGTGGGCAGGTTGACAACGAACTCGCCGCTTTCCCGGATCAGGCGGTAGCTGTAGCGCTCGGGCCGCACGCTGATGGAGAGCATGGGCGGCTGGGTGCAGATGGTGCCGCACCAGCCCACCGTGATCAGATTGGGCTTGTCCGGGCTGCCGCAGCTGACCAGCACGGGCGGCTCCGGGTTGAGCAGGGTCGAACCCTTCCAGACCTGCCGGCTCATGCGTCCTCCTCCTCACGGGGCGTAAAATTGGGGGTCGTTTCGCTGATGATGTAGCGCGGCCGGTGCTTCGTCTCCATGTAGATCTTGCCGATGTATTCGCCGATCACGCCCAGGCAGATCAGCTGCACGCCGGAAACGAAGCAGATGATGCTGGTCATGCTGGCCCAGCCGGAGACCGTCATCCCCAGCGCGGCTTCGATCACGGCCCACAGCACCCCCAGGAAGCTGATGAAGGCGACCAGCACGCCGAACCCGGTGATAAAGCGGATGGGCTTGATGGAAAGGCTGGTGATGCCGTCGAACGCCAGCGACAGCATCTTGGACAGGGGATAGTGGCTCCGGCCTGCCAGCCGCTCGTGGCGCTCGTAACTCACGCAGGTGGATTTGAAACCCACCAAAGGCACCATGCCGCGCAGGAAAAGGTTCACTTCCTTGAATTTCGCAAATTCCTGCAGCACGCGGGCGCTCATCAGGCGGTAGTCCGCGTGATTATAGACCACCTCCGCCCCCATGGCGTTGAGCAGCTTGTAGAAGCTCTCGGCCGTAAAACGCTTGAAGAAGGTATCGGTGTCCCGCCTGCTGCGCACGCCGTACACCACGTCGCAGCCGTCCCGGTAAGCGTCCACCATACCGTCCATGGCGTTGATGTCGTCCTGACCGTCGCAGTCGATGGAGATCGTGATGTCACAGCGGTCCCGAACTTCCATCAGCCCTGCCAGCACGGCATTCTGGTGGCCGCGGTTGCGGCTCTGGCTGATGCCCGCATAGTGCGGGTCGGCAGATGCCAGTTCCTGGATGATCTCCCAGGTCCGGTCTTTGGACCCGTCGTTGACGAACAGGACCCGGCTGTCCGCGCTGATCTTGCCCGCCCCGGCCAGCTGGGTGATCTTCTGCAGAAACAGCGGCGCGGTGATGGGCAGCACCTCCTGCTCGTTGTAACAGGGGATGACGATGTACAAGACGGGATTCTGGCGATTGTCCATAGCGATACCTCGTGGAAAACAAAAGGTAATAAAGAAAGCACGGGTAAGCGGCGTGTGCCGCGGCGCCGCCGTGCAGGGGGCGCAGAAAGCCTATTTATTATACCATACGGCGGGGCAGCCTGCAATCGTCACATCGCATGGCGCAGCTTTTCCGGGTCGGGCAGTTTGAAGCTGCGGCGGAACAGCTGGACCAGCCCCTCCTCCTGCATGCGGCTCAGTTCCCGGCACAGGGCGCTGCGGTCACAGTTCAGGTAGGAGGCAAGTTCCGCCCGCGTCAGCGGCGTGGTGAAGGTGTCCGCCCCCGCCTGTTCCCGCTGCTCCAGCAGCCACAGGCAGATGCGTCCCCGCAGGCTTTTGCAGCACAGCAGTTCCAGCCGCCGGTCCAGTGCAAAATATTTGCTGCTGATGGTCTCCAGCCAGTTGTGCAGCAGCTGCAAATGGGCCTTGTGCATGGCCCCGCAGGGGCGCAGCAGCGCTTCGCAGGGCAGGTACAGCACCCGGCAGGGCAGGGCGGCGGTCACCGTCACCGGGCTTTTGCTGCGGCCGCCCGCCAGCACATCCGCAAACACGCCGGCGGGGCCCATATGGGTCATGACCACGGCGCTGCCGTCGGGCATGGGTTTGGCGGCGGTGATCTCGCCTTCCAGCACGATGCCCAGCTCCCGGGTCTCGTACCCGGCCATCAGCAGCAGTTCGCCGCGCCGGTAACGGCGGATATGCGGCGAAAAGCAGCCCATCAGCACGTCCAGGTCGGCGTCGCTCATGCTGCGGAACAGGCTGGTGCGGCGCAAAACGGTATAGTGAACACGGTAATCCATGGCAGGCCCTCACAAAGCGGTTGTTGCCTGTGCAACAGACATTTTTTTACCATTATAGTATAGTGATGCCGCAAAAGCAAGAAGGAGGAAAACTCGATATGAAATGCAAGCGTGTTTTATCCGCCGTCATGGCGGCGGCTTTGTGCGTCTCTCTGGCGGCCTGCGGTTCCACCGCATCCTCTTCGCAGGCGGCGTCCACTGCCGAAAGTGCAGCCTCTTCCGCGGCGGCGGAGCCTGCGGCCAGCCCCGAAACGGCGGCCGGCGGCCTGCGCGTGGCGGGCCTGAAGGGGCCCACCACCATGGGCCTTGTGAACCTGATGGACAGCGAGGACGGCGCGGACTACAGCTTTACCATGTATGGCGCGGCGGATGAGATCGTGCCGCTGCTGGTCAAGGGGGATCTGGACGCGGCGGCTATTCCTGCCAATCTGGCGGCGACCCTCTACCAGAAAACGGAGGGCGCGGTGGAGGTGGCGTGCGTCAACACCCTGGGCGTGCTCTACATCCTTGAGAACGGCGAGAGCATCCAGTCGGTGGCGGACCTGAAAGGCCAGACCATCGTGACCACCGGCAAGGGCACCACGCCGGAGTACGTGCTGCGCTATGTGCTCACCCGGAACGGCCTCGATCCCGACGCCGACGTGACCATCGAGTATTGCAGCGAAGCCACCGAAGCTCTCAGCCAGGTCCAGGCGGGCATGGCGAACATCGTCATGCTGCCCCAGCCCTTTGTGACCAGCGCGCTCTCCCAGGTGGAGGGGCTGCGCGTGGCGCTGGATATGAACGAGGAATGGGAAAAGGTGGCCGGTTCCCAGCTGGTGACCGGCGTGCTGGTGGTGCGCAAGGACGCGGCGGAAGCGGACCCCGACGCCTTTGCGGCTTTCCTGGACGGCTATGCCGCCAGCGTGGAAGCGGCCAACAGCGATCTGGAGGGCACGGCGGCCCTGTGCGAAGAATACGGCATCGTGGCCAAGGCGGCCCTGGCACAGAAGGCGCTGCCGGAGTGCAACATCGTCTTTGAGACCGGGGAGCAGATGAAAACCGACCTGACCAACTACTTCCAGGTCCTCTACGACGCCGACCCCGCCAGCGTGGGCGGCGCCCTGCCCGGCGACGACTTCTACTATGGCGTCTGACCGGGCGCCCGGACGGTGGGAACGGCTGGCGGCCCTGGCGGTCTGGATCGTTTTGTGGCAGGCTGCGGCCATGACCCTGGGGCACGGCGGGCTGTTCCTGGCCACGCCGGTGCAGACGCTGGCGGCGCTGGCGCGCATCGCGCCCACAGCGGGGTTCTGGCAGCGCATCGCGTTCAGCGCCCTGCGCATCCTGGCAGGCTTCCTGCTGGCGGTGGCCGGCGGGCTGGTGCTGGGGGCCGCCGGCGCCCGGTGGCGGCGGGTGCGTATCTTTGTGGAACCCGTCATGCAGTTGATCCGGGCCATGCCGGTGGCCAGCTTCGTCATTCTGGCCCTGCTGTGGGTCCGGGGGGAGAACCTCTCGGTGGTGGTCAGCTTTACCCATGTGCTGCCGGTGGTCTACGCCGGGGTGCTGGCAGGCATCGCGGACACCGACCCCCAGCTGCTGGAGATGGCCCGGGTCTACCGCCTGCCCCTGGGGGCGCGGCTGCGCTATATCTGGCTGCCGGGCGTATTCCCGTCTTTCAGCGAAAGCTGCATCGCCGCCATGGGCATGTGCTGGAAAAGCGGCGTTTCCGCCGAGGTCATCGGCCTGCCGGACCACAGCGTGGGCGACGCGCTCTACCGTGCCAAGATCACCCTTTCCACGCCCGAGGTCTTTGCCTGGACGCTGGTGATCGTGCTGCTCTCGGCGCTGCTCTCGTCGGCGGCGGCCCGGCTGCTGCGCGCCGCCAAAACACGGCTGTGCGGGGAGGTGCGGGCATGAGCATCGTGATCCGGGATCTCTGCAAAAGATTCGGGGAGAAAACAGTCCTGCGGGATTTCAGCTGGACGGTAGACCGCCCCATGGTGCTGATGGGCCCTTCGGGCTGCGGCAAGACCACCCTGCTGCGCATCCTGATGGGGCTGGAAACGCCCGACTCCGGCACGGTGACCGGCGCGGCGGCCCCGGCGGCGGTCTTTCAGGAGGACCGTCTCTGCCCCCAGCTGACGGCGGCGGGCAATCTGGTGCTGGCCGGGCATGGTCTGACGCAGGCGGAAGCAGAGCGCGAACTGCGGGCGCTGGGCTTTGCCGATGCGGAACTGGCCCTGCCTGCGGGGCGGCTCTCCGGCGGGCAGAAGCGGCGGGCCGCTCTGCTGCGGGCGCTGCTGTGCAAGGATGCGCAGACGCTGCTGATGGACGAACCCTTCACCGGCATGGACGCTGAACTGGTGGGGCAGGCTGCGGCCGCCGCCGTGCGTCTGGCAGGCAGCCGTCCGGCGATTTTGGTCACCCATGACGGCGCGGCGGCGGAACTGCTGGGCTGGCCGGTGCGGCGGCTGACGGAATGTAAATAGGAAAAAGGGCATGCGGCCTGAACGGCGCATGCCCTTTTGCTGTGTTCAGATCAATTCTTCCAGGATGGAGTTCTGCACGATCATCCCGGCGGGGGTCAGCCGCACCCGGCCCGGTTCCAGCACGGCGTAGCCATGGGCGGCGCACTGGTGCAGGAATGCCATTTGCGCGCCGGTGAAACGCCCGCCCCAGCGGGCGTATTCATCCAGATCCAGCCCTTTGGCCAGCCGCAGCTGCATGAGCAGGAAATCCTCCGCATCGCACACGCCTTCCGTCTGTTCGGCGGCGGTGCCGTCAATGAACCCCTGTACGTCGTCCGGCCAGAACCGCCGCGTCCCCCGCAGGCAGCTGTGGGCCGCCGGGCCGATGCCGGCATAGTCCCGGCAGTTCCAATAGAGAAGATTGTGCCGCCCCTCATGGCCCGGCCGGGCAAAGTTGCTGATCTCATACTGCCGGTATCCGGCGCCGGCCAGCCGCTGCACCGCATACAGGTAAAAACCGGCGGCTTCGTCGGCGTCAGGCAGCCCTTCCGGCGGATGCCGGGCAAAAGCGGTGCCCGGTTCGATCTTGAGCAGATAAGCCGAGATATGGGTGCAGCCGCCCTGCTGCAGCAGCGCCAGCGTGGCGTCGAACTCTTCCCGGCTGTAGTGGGGCAGGGCCAGCATGATGTCGCCGCAGATCTCGGGAAAACCGGCTTCCCGGGCCCAGCCCAGGGCCTGGGCGGCGGCCGCCGCCGTGTGGGTGCGGCCCAGGCGGCGCAGCTGGGCGTCATCGGCGCTCTGCGCGCCGAAGCTGATGCGGGTGATGCCTGCGGCCCGGAACCCGCGCAGCGTTTCCGGCGTCACGGTGTCGGGGTTGGCTTCCAGCGTGATCTCGGCCCCCGGCAGGGGGGCGGCGGCTTCCACCAGCGCCTGTACCTGGCCGGGGCTGAGCAGCGCCGGGGTGCCGCCGCCGAAGTAGAGGGTGTCGGGGCGGCGGTCCCGCTTGTTCAGCTCCCGCAGCAGCGCGTCCACGTACGCCTGGGGCACGCCGCGGGCGCCGGGGGCGGAATAAAAATCGCAATACCGGCATTTGGACTTGCAGTAGGGGATGTGCAGATAGATGCCAAAAGAATCCATGCTTGACTTTTTTCCTTTTCTGTACCATACTGTTTACAGGTACTTCATAATTTTGTGATGGTTTTCACATCTTTTATGGCTATAATACCGTATTAAGAAAGGGGAATCAACTATGTACCGCGATTACAACGATATTTCTTATGCAGAGAGCCCGTTTGGCACCCTGAGTCAATATATGACCAAGACCTTCGGCTGGATGTTTGCCGGCCTGCTGGTCACCTTCGGTACCGGCATCGGCATCGTCCGCAGCGGGCTGATCGTACCGCTGGTCAGCACCGGCCTGATCTTCGCCACCATCATCGGCGAACTGGCGCTGGTGTTCGTCCTGTCGGGGCGTATCACCAAGATCCGGCCTTCCACGGCCACCGGCCTGTTCTTCCTGTATGCCGTACTCAACGGCCTGAACCTCTCCACGATCTTCCTGGTCTATGATTTCGGCACCCTGGTGCTGGCGTTCCTGGTGGGGGCGGTCTACTTTGGCGTCATGGCCGTGTACGGCGCGGTCACGCACCGTGATCTGACCGGCTGGGGCCCCAAGCTGCTGGGCGGCCTTATCGCGCTGCTGGTCTGCTCGCTGGTGGGCAGCCTGTTCAGCCTGTTCGGCGTCAGTTTCGGCATGATGGACCTGCTGCTCTGCGCGGTGGGCCTGCTGATCTTCATGGGCCTGACGGCATATGACACCCAGATGCTCAAGCATCACTACGCCTACTTCGGCGGCGATGCGGCCATGCTGCACAAAGCGTCCATCATCGGCGCGCTGAACCTGTACCTCGATTTCATCAACATCTTCCTGTATATCGTGCGCATGCTCGGCCGCCATAACGACTGAACCGGCGACAAAACAGAGGGGGAGGGCTGCGGCCCTCTCCTTTTTTGTGCGGGCGCGCCCTTGACAAATCCTGCCGCGCTGGCTATACTACTAGTTGTATTGATCGAAAAAACGCATAGACGGAGAAAGTACGCGCGGGCCGCTTGGGCCAGAGAGGGCGGTCACCGGCTGAAAGCCGCCTGCAGGGGACCCGCGCCGAAGTTCGCTCCCGAGCGGTGCGCGTCAACGGCAGCCTCTCCGGCGGCCCAGTAGCGCGCAACGGCCCTGCACCGTTACCGGCAGAAGAAAGAGCGCCGCATTTGCATAAATGCGGAACACGGGTGGTACCGCGGAGTTTTGTCAAGACCAAGGCTTCGTCCCTGAATGACCAGGGACGGGGCCTTTTTATTTGCCCCGCCCCGCGAGAGCAGAGGTGTACTATGGAAGAAAAGATCAAGGAACTGCGCGCCGCCATTGAACAGGCGGGCGCAGCCGTCACCAACGAGGCGGAACTGTCGGCCTTCTGGCAGCAGTTCCTCAGCAAGAACGGCGCGGTGGCCGGGCTGACCAAGTCCCTGCGCGACGTCCCCAAGGAGGAGCGTCCGGCGGTGGGCAAGACCATCAACGAGTTCAAGAACTGGGCCGAGGCGCAGTACCAGGCCCTGTCGGCCCAGGTGGAGCGCGCCGCCCTGGCGGCCCGCAACGCCGCCGAAACGGTGGACATCACGCTGCCCGCCCAAAAGCGGCCCAACGGCAGCCTGCATCCCATCACCCTCGTCAAGAACGAGATCGTGGACGTGTTCTCCGGCATGGGGTTTGAGATCTACGAAGGCCCTGAGATCGAGGATGACGACCACAACTTCACCCGGCTGAACGTGCCGAAGAACCACCCGGCCCGCGATATGCAGGATACGTTCTATGTGGCCGAGGACATCGTGCTGCGCACCCACACCAGCCCCGGGCAGATCCGCGTCATGGACAGCGAAAAGCCTCCCATCAAGGTGCTGGTGCCCGGCCGTGTGTTCCGTTCGGACTCCGACGCCACCCACAGCCCCATGTTCCACCAGATGGAGGGTCTGGTGGTGGACAAGGGCATCACCCTGTGCGACCTGCAGGGCATGCTGGACGAGTTCGTGCAGGCCCTTTTCGGCGAGGGCGTCAAGACCCGCCTGCGCCCGTCCTACTTCCCCTTCACCGAGCCCAGCGTGGAGGTGGACGTTTCCTGTTTTGAATGCGGCGGCAAGGGCTGCCCGCTGTGCAAGCACACCGGCTGGATCGAAGTCCTCGGCGGCGGCATCGTGCATCATAACGTGCTGGCAAACTGCGGCATCGACCCGAAGGTCTATTCCGGCCTTGCCTTCGGCATCGGCATCGAGCGCATCGCCATGCTGAAATACGGCATCAACAACATCGGCCTGATGTTTGAGAACGACCTGCGGTTCCTGAAGCAGTTCGAGGATTGAGAGGGGGAAGTCTGGAATGAAAGTACCATTCAGCTGGTTGAAACAATACGTGGAGATCGACGTCACCGCCCAGGAACTGGAAGCCAAACTGTTCGGCTGCGGCTTTGAGGTGGAGGAACTGATCGACCTGTCCGCCGGGATCGACAAAGTCGTGGTGGGCGTTGTGACCGAGTGCGTCCCCCAGGAGGGCACCCATCTGCATATCTGCAAGGTGGACTGCGGCGACTACGGCCATGCGATCCAGATCTCCACCGGCGCGCCCAACGTCTACGCGGGCATGCACACCCCCGCGGCGCTGGACGGCGCCACCCTGCCCGGAGGGGTCAGGATCAAGGCCAAGCCCCTGATGGGCGTGGAATCCAACGGTATGCTCTGCTCCGGCGAGGAACTGGGCCTCAATGAAGACCTGTATCCCGGTTCCGAAGTCTACGGCCTGCTGGATCTGCCCAAGGACACCGTCCCCGGCACCCCCATCCAGCAGGTGGTGGGGCTGGATGACTACATCTTCGATATCTCCATCACGGCCAACCGCGCCGACTGCCAGAGCGTGCTGGGCATCGCGCGGGAGGTGGCCGCCGTGCTGGGCAAGCCCCTGCAGATGCCTGCCGCCGACTACACCGAGTCCGACGCCACCGACCCGCGCCTTTCCATCGCGGTGGAAGCGCCGGACCTCTGCCCGCGCTACATCGGGCACTATGTGCGCAACATCACCCCCGGCCCTTCGCCCCGCTGGATGCGCCGCCGTCTGGCGCTGTGCGGCCTGCGCAGCATCTCCAACGTGGTGGACATCACCAACTATGTCATGCTGGAGATCGGCCAGCCCATGCACGCCTTTGATATGGACACGCTGGAAAGCTGCCAGATCATCGTGCGCCGCGCAAAAGAGGGCGAGCAGATCACGACGCTGGACGGTAAGGAATTCAGCCTGACTCCCAACAATCTGGTCATCTGCGACGGCAGCAAGCCGGTGGCGCTGGCGGGCGTCATGGGCGGCCTGAACAGCGAGATCACCGACAAGACCACCCAGCTGCTGTTCGAATCCGCCAAGTTTGCCCGGGACAATGTCCGCAAGACGGCCCGCGGCCTGGGCCAGAATACCGACGCTTCCAGCCACTATGAAAAAGGCATCTCGGAGTATACCACCGAACTGGGCATGGCCCGCGCCCTGCATCTGATCCAGGAACTGGGCTGCGGCGAAGTGACCGCCAGCCATTTCGACTGCTCCGCCGGCGCCCCGCGGGTGGGCAAGCAGTTCACGGCCACCCTCAGCGGCATCAACGCCATCCTGGGCATCACGGTGCCCGCTGAAGCGGTGCTGGATATTTTGCGCCGTCTGCAGTTTGACGTCGCTCTGGAAGCGGACGGCGATACGATGCAGGTCACTGCCCCCCGCTGGCGCGAGGATATCGAGATCGGCGAGCCCGATCTGGCAGAGGAAGTGATCCGTGAGTACGGCTACGAGCATATCATGCCCACCTTCCTCAAGGCGGCCCAGGTCACCAGCGGCGGGCTGACGGCGGTGCAGCGCGCCCGTGCCAAGGCCAAGCGCGCCATGTGCGCCCAGGGCTTCTATGAGGCCGAAACGCTGGCTTTCTATGCCGACGCCGATCTGGACATGCTGCATATTGCCGCCGGCGCGCCGGAACGCAATGTCATCCGCATCCTCAACCCCATCTCCTCCAATCTGACCATCATGCGCCCGCTGCTGGCGCCCTCGCTGCTCAATGTGGTGGTGGACAACCTCAAGAAGGGCAACGCCGAAGGCCGCCTGTTCGAGCTGTCCAACATCTACATCCCCAAGCAGCAGCCGGTCACCGAACTGCCGGAAGAGCGCCTGCATCTGGGCTTTGCCGCCTGGGGCAGCGGGGAGGATTTCTTTGCCGTCAAGGGCGCAGTGGAAGCGCTGTGCGCCGCCTTCGGGCTGGAACTGGCGGTGGAACGCGCCGCCGGCGTGCCCTGGCTGCACCCCGGGATCGCGGCGTATATCTGCTGCGCGGGCGAGCGCGTGGGTGTTTTCGGCAAGCTGGCCAACGATGTGACGGCCGAACTCAAGCTGCCCAAGGACAGCCGCAGCAACCAGAACATCTACCTGGGCGAGATCGACTGGCCCCGGCTGTATGCCCTGGCCCCCAAGGCGCTGCACTATACGCCCATCCCCGAACTGCCGCCGGTCCAGCGCGACCTGGCGCTGGTGGTGCCGGAATCCGCCGAGTGCGGCGCGCTGGTGGCCGAGATGCAGCGTGCCTGCAAGCAGCTGACCCGCGTGGAGCTGTTCGACATTTACCGCGGCGAAAAACTGGGCGCGGGCAAGAAGAGCATGGCCTTCAGCCTGTACTTCCAGCCCGGCGACAAGGCCTTTGCCGCCGAGGAAGTGGACCGCTTCATCAAGAAGATCCTCGGCAACCTCAAATTCAAGCTGGGCGTAGAGATCCGCGAGTGATCCCTGTGCCCGCAGCCGCTGTGCACCGCTCTGTGTACAGCGGTTTTTCTTGCAATTTGCGCCGGAGTGGCGTATAGTAGAGACAAATTTGATAAGGTGGCATGATCCTATGGCTAAGATCCATCGCAGCGATACGCCGTATTACCAGCGTCCGGCCCCGGCGGCGCCGCAGCCTCCGGCAGAGCCGGAAATACCCGAAGAACAGGAAGAAAGAACGGAAGGAACGGACGCTGCGGCAGAAACGCCGGGCCCTGAACCGAAAAAGAAACGCAAAAAGGGCAAGGCAGATATTTTCTATAATGTGGCCATACTGGTCTGTCTGGCGGTTTTTCTCGTCAGCGGCGGCCTGCTGCTCAAGCGGTATTTTGATGACCGCCGGAGCGAAAGCGAGTTTGCCGCGCTGGAATCTCTCATTGTATCCGACGCTCCGGCGGCGGACGGGGAGGAGACCAACAGCGCCAAGTTCGCCGCCCTGCGGGACCAGAACAGCGATTTTATCGGCTGGATCTCCATTGAAGACACCAAACTGGATTTCCCGGTCATGTATGCGCCCAACAACAAGGATTTCTACCTGCGCCATGACTTCAACAAGGAATACAGCGTTTACGGCGTGCCCTATCTGGACGAAAAGACCACGCTGGGCGCCAATGACCAGAGCGAGAACCTTGTCATCTACGGCCATAATATGAAGACCGGCACCATCTTCGGCTGCCTGACCGGCTACAAAGAGGCGGGTTACTATCAGCAGCACCCCTATGTCCAGTTCGACACCGTCTACGGCGACGGGACCTATGAGGTGTTCGCGGCATTCAGCATCGACGTGGCGGCGGATACCAGCTTCGTCTACAACCAGTATGTGGATATGGACGAGGAGACCTACGATACCTATGTGGAGGAGGTCATCTCCCGCAGCGATGTGGACACAGGCATCCGCCCCGTCTACGGCGAACAGCTGCTGACCCTTTCCACCTGCGAATATTCCAGCGACAACGGCCGCTATGTGGTCGTGGCCCGGCGGGTGGATTCTTAATAAAGGAAGGTTTTCACGGCAAGATTCCTTTCATTGTTCTGTAAAAGTTCGGAATCCGGCTTTCCACAGGCGGGGATACTTGTCGTTCTTCCAAAAGTGTGGTATGATTGCAAATGCGCAAGAACTTGAAAAGCCCTTTGGTGTAAGAGGCTGGAAAAGGAGAATGCGCAGGCCGGGCGGCTGTTGCCCTTGACAGCCGCCCGCTTTTCTTTGGCGCAGGGTAGACATTTGGCGGGAAAACGAATATACTGGTAAGAGCATAGGTCCGCACCCCGGACGTACAAAAGAGAACCCCGGCCCGCTCCAGGGGCCGTGCTCGCCCGACTTTCACCTGCGCGCTTAAAACAGGAGGATATACCAATGTGTGGAATCGTAGGCTTTACAGGCAACGTACAGGCGGCGCCGATCCTGCTGGACGGCCTGGCCAAACTTGAGTACCGCGGTTATGATTCGGCCGGCCTGGCCGTGCAGAACGCGGCGGGCAAGATCGAGGTCGTCAAAGCCAAAGGCCGCCTTAAAGTACTCAGCGAGATGACCGACGGCGGCAAGGCGGTGCCGGGGGACTGCGGCATCGGGCACACCCGCTGGGCGACCCACGGGGAACCCTCGGTGGTCAACGCGCATCCCCATTATTCCCGCGACCAGAAGATCGCGGTGGTGCACAACGGCATCATCGAAAACTACCTCGAGGTCAAAGAACGGCTGACCAACCGCGGTTACACCTTCGTTTCCCAGACCGACACCGAGGTCGTGGCCCAGCTGCTGGACTACTACTACACCGGTGAATCGGCCGGGGATGCGCTGGACGCCATCTCCCGCATGATGCTCCATGTGCGGGGCTCCTACGCGCTGGGCATCCTTTTTGCCGACCAGCCCGGCACTGTGTACGCCGTGCGCAAGGACAGCCCGCTGATCGTGGGCCGGTGCGACAACGGCTCTATCATCGCCTCCGACGTGCCCGCGCTGCTGCGCTACACCCGCACGGTGTATTATATCGGCAATCTGGAGATCGCGCGGCTGACGGCGGACTCCATTGAGTTTTTCAATATCGACAAGGAACCCATCGCCCATGAGGCTGCCACCATCGAATGGGACGCCGAAGCAGCCGAAAAGGGCGGCTACGAGCATTTCATGATGAAGGAGATCCACGAGCAGCCTGCCGCGGTGCGGGACACCATCTCCCCCCGGCTGAAGGACGGCAAGATCGACCTTTCCGAACTGGAACTGGACGAGGAGACCATCCGGGCCGTGCGCCGCGTCTACATCATCGGCTGCGGTTCGGCCTACCATGTGGGTATGGCGGCCCGCTATGTCTTTGAGAGTCTGGCCCGCCTGCCGGTGGAGGTGGATGTGGCCAGCGAGTTCCGCTACCGGGACCCGGTGCTGGAACCCGGTTCCCTGGCGCTCGTCATCAGCCAGAGCGGCGAGACCGCCGACACGCTGGCGGCGCTGCGCCTGTGCAAAGACCGCGGCGTGCGCACCATCGGCATCGTCAACGTGGTGGGCTCCAGCATCGCGCGGGAAGCCGACGCCACCATGTATACCTGGGCCGGGCCCGAGATCTCGGTGGCGACCACCAAGGCGTACAGCACCCAGCTGGCGGCCTGCTACCTGCTGGCCACCGAGTTCGCCCGGGTGCGCGGCACCTTGGCCGAGGGGCAGTATGAGCATCTGGTCGAGGAGATGGAAGCGCTGCCCGACAAGATCGAAAAGATCCTGCAGGATAAAGAACGCATCCAGTGGTTCGCCAGCAAGTATGCCAGCGCCAGGGACGCCTTCTTCATCGGCCGCGGGCTGGACTACGCCGTGGCGCTGGAAGGCAGCCTGAAATTCAAGGAGATCAGCTACATCCACTCCGAAGCTTTCGCGGCGGGGGAGATGAAGCATGGCCCGATCTCCCTGGTGGAGAACGGCACGCTGGTGGTGGGCATCCTGACCCAGCCGGACCTGTTCGAGAAGAGCGTCTCCAATATGGTGGAGGTCAAGAGCCGCGGCGCCTTCCTCATGGGGCTGACCACCTACGGCAATTACAGCATCGAGGACACCGCCGGGTTCACCGTCTACGTGCCCAAGACCGACCCCCATTTTGCCACCAGTCTGGCGGTGATCCCGCTGCAGCTGCTGGCTTACTATGTGAGCTGCGCCAAGGGCCTGGACGTGGATAAACCCCGCAACCTGGCCAAGAGCGTGACGGTCGAATAAGAAAATTCGGCTGTTTGGCCAAAATTTTCTGCCATATTTTGGGCAGCCTGCGCCCCGTTTGCCGCGTGGATGGCGAGACAGACGGGGCACTTTTGTGCTATACTATACGTATATGACTGCAAATGGTACCCGGGGTGCGCCGGGTGGAAGAAGATAGAAGGACCTACTGAGATATGCAACAGGATTCCAAACAAATCATCAAGGGGCTGCCCCGGCGCATCCTTCTGATGCTGCTGGACTGCGGCCTGATCGTATTTTGCTACTGGCTGGCCGTCATGCTCCGCTTTGACAGCGGGGAAGCCTACCAGCGTGCGGAAGTGCTGCGCGCCATGGCGCCCATGCTCTACTACGCGCTGCCGATCTATATGATCGTGTTCTGGTTCGGCGGGCTGTACGAGATCATGTGGGAATACGCCGGCATGCGGGACCTCGCGCGCCTGACCTGCCTTTCGGGGCTGGCTACCGGCCTGATCATGCTGTTCGATCTGTTTTACCGCAGCCGTCCCATCAGCGGTTCGGTGCTGATCTTCGGCGCGGTATTCAACACGGCGGCGATCGCGGGTGTGCGCTTTCTCTGGCGGCTGATCAAAACGGTGCGCGGCGCGCGGGCCCACCGCCCTGAAAGCCGGACGCCGCTGCTCATCGTGGGCGCAGGCAACGCGGGCGCCTGGGCGGTCAACCTGTGCAAAAACAAGAACCAGAGTTTCGGCGACCCCATCTGCATCGTGGACGACGACCTGACCAAAAAGGGCCTGCGCGTGCAGGGCGTGCCGGTGCGGGGCACCATCTCCGACATTCCGGAACTGGTGCGCAAATACCATATCATGGAGATCGTCATCGCCATCACCACCCTGAAAGGCGACCGCCTGAGCGAGATCATCAACCTCTGCAACTCCACCCACTGCCGGGTGCGGATGCTCTCCGACCCGCAGGCGGTGGATGAAAACGGCAACCCGGTGGCGGCGGGCTTCCGCGAGTTGAATACCGCCGACTTCCTCTCCCGCGACGAGATCCAGCTCAACAACGCCCAGATCTCGGAATACCTGCACGATAAGGTCGTGCTGGTCACCGGCGGAGGCGGTTCCATCGGCAGCGAGCTCTGCCGCCAGATCATGCGCTACCAGCCCCGGCGGCTGCTCATCTTCGATATTTACGAAAACTGCGCCTATGAACTGGAGACCGAATTGCGCAACAAATACGGCGCGGACGCGCCGGTAGTCACGCTGGTCGGCTCCATCCGGGACAAGGAGCGCCTGGATGAAGTGTTCGACAGCTACCAACCTTCGGTGGTGTTCCATGCCGCAGCCCACAAACATGTGCCGCTGATGGAGATCAGCCCGGCGGAAGCGGTCAAGAACAACGTATTCGGCACCAAAAATCTGCTCACATCGGCGGCGGAACATGGGGTGGAGCGTTTTGTGCAGCTTTCTACCGACAAGGCCGTCAACCCCACCAATGTGATGGGCTGCACCAAACGCCTGTGTGAAATGCTCATCCAGTCCTTCGACAGCGGCACCGATATGAAGTGCATGGCCGTGCGCTTCGGCAATGTGCTGGGCAGCCACGGCAGTGTGATCCCTCTGTTTGAGGAACAGATCAAGCGCGGCGGCCCGGTGACGATCACCCATCCGGAGATCGTGCGCTATTTCATGACCATCACCGAGGCTGCGCAGCTGGTACTGCAGGCCGGCGGTCTGGCAAAAGGCGGCAGCATCTATGTGCTGGATATGGGCAAGCCGGTCAAGATCATGGACCTGGCCAACCGTCTCATCCGTTTTTACGGCTATGAACCGGGCGTGAATATGGAAGTCAAGATCACCGGCCTGCGCCCCGGCGAAAAGCTGTACGAAGAATTGCTGATGGATACCGAGCAGGACAAGATGCGCAAGACTGCCCATGACAAGATCTTTATCGCGCCGCCCATGCAGATCGATCTGGCCGATTTCTACACCGGCCTGCAGGATCTGCAGCAGGCGGCACACCACAATGACGATGCGGTGGTGGAGTGCCTGCAGCATATGGTGCCGAGCTACCATCCCAACCGCCGTGTGCGGGAGGACCATACCGTGGAAGCGGCTGTGGGGAATACCGGCCTGTTTTCCAGGGACGAAGTCGCGCAGGGACTGGAAAAGCGCGGCGACAGGATACAAGGGGAGGGTTGAGCCGTGTATCAACGTTATATCAAACGCCTGCTGGATTTTGTGCTTTCTCTGGCGGCGGCCATTGTGCTGGCGATCCCCATGGCAGTCATTGCCCTGTGGATCAAGGCGGACTCCCCGGGGCCGGTCTTTTTCCGGCAGCGGCGGGTGGGACGCGGCAAGACCCACTTCAACATTCTGAAATTCCGCACCATGCGGGGCGATACCCCCCATGACGTACCCACCCACCTGCTGAAAAACGCGGATTCCTACATCACCCGGAGCGGCGCCTTCCTGCGCAAGACCAGCCTGGATGAACTGCCGCAGATCTATAATATTCTGGCGGGCCAGATGAGCATCGTAGGCCCGCGTCCGGCGCTCTACAACCAGTACGACCTGATCGAAGCGCGGGACCGCGTGCATGCCAACGGCATCCGCCCGGGGCTGACCGGGCTGGCCCAGGTCAACGGGCGGGACGAACTTCCCATCGACGTCAAAGCGCGGTACGACGGCGAGTATGCCGCCCACCTGACCTTTGGCATGGATCTGAAGATCTTCCTGCGCAGCTTTACCTATGTGTTCCAGCGCCGCGGCGTGGTGGAGGGCGGAACGGGTTCGCTGCAGCAGCGTAATTCGGAACAAAAAGACCGCCCTTTGTCAAAATGACGGCGTCTGTCCCTGCTGAATTTTCCGTCGGCGGGGATTTTTTTGTGCAAAAATCAAAATTGTACAAGAAAATCTTGGTTTTTTCGTTAAAATATGTTGCAAAAGCCAAGTCGATTGTGTAAAATATACATCAAGAGCTATCTGTTTTCGGGCAGTTTACCAAAAGGCAATTTGCCTAACACCCAAAATTGATAAAGGGGAGTCGCAGATTATGGCAAACAGGGTATTCCAAAACGTGGTGTACCAGATGAAGGAAGCCGTTGACCGTGTGCTGGGCGTCGTGGATGAGACCGGCACCGTAATCTCCTGCTCCGAACTGGGGCAGATCGGCGAAGTGCGCGACGGCGTGGCCGCCGTGCGGCAGACTTCGGGGGACGCTTTTGTGCGGGACGGGTATTCCTACCACCAGTTCTCCAATGCCAAACACAATGATTATGCCGCTTTTGTGGAAGGGACCGACGCTACGGCCGAGCAGTTCGCCGCGATGCTTTCCATCAGTCTGCAGTGCATCAAGCAGTACCATGACGAAAAGTTCGACAAGACCAACTTCGTCAAGAACGTGGTGCTGGACAATATCCTGCCCGGTGACATCTACGCCAAGGCGCGGGAACTGCATTTTGTTTCCGACGTGCAGCGGGTGGTGCTGCTGATCCGTGTGACCTCCGGCAACGACATCTCGGCCTACGATGTTGTCAGCGGCCTGTTCCCGGACAAGCAGAAGGACTTCGTCTTTAACATCAGCGAGAGCGATACCGTGCTGGTCAAGGAGATCAAGCCCGACAACAACACCCGCGATATGGAAAAGCTGGCCACCTCCATTGTGGATACGCTCCAGGGCGACCATTATATCAAAGCGGTGGTCGGCATCGGCACACCCATCAACAACATCAAGGACCTGGCTTCCAGCTTCAAGGAAGCGCAGATCGCCATGGAAGTGGGCAAGGTCTTTGATACCGAGCGCCAGGTCATCAGCTACGACCACCTGGGCATCGCCCGCCTCATCTACCAGCTGCCCACCACGCTGTGCGAAGCCTTCCTGCGCGAAGTGTTCAAGCAGGAGAGCATCGACTCGCTGGACGCCGAGACGCTGTTCACCATCCAGCGCTTCTTTGAGAACAACCTCAATGTTTCCGAGACCAGCCGCGGCCTGTTCGTCCACCGCAATACCCTGGTCTACCGCCTGGAGAAGATCCGCAAGCTGACCGGCCTTGACCTGCGCAACTTCGACGACGCCATCGTGTTCAAGGTGGCGCTGATGGTCAAAAAGTACCTGGCCGCGAACCCTGCCAAATACTGATCCCGGCTTCAGGGCCCCCGCTCAAAGGCGGGGGCCTTTTCGCGCCTTGCGGCAGGGCTTGAAAAGTACGTGTGGTTGTGTTATAATACTTAACTGGAAATTGTCGGCTCAATGTCCAAAGCCTGTATGAATACAAAGTGAGAGGGGACCCGTTTTATGTCCGGACATAGCAAATGGAACAACATCAAGCGCAAGAAGGAAAAAACCGACGGCGCCCGCGCCAAGGTTTTTACCAAGATCGGCCGTGAGATCTCGGTGGCCGTCAAGGAGGGCGGCGCCAACCCGGCGTCCAACTCCAAGCTGGCCGCGCTGATCAGCAAGGCCAAGGCCAACAGCGTGCCCAACGACAACATCCAGCGCATCATCAAGCGCGCTGAGGGCGGCGACAAGACCGAGTACGAGGCCATGACCTATGAGGGCTACGGCCCCGGCGGCGTGGCGGTAATGGTGGAAACGCTGACCGACAACCGCAACCGCACCGCGGCCAATATGCGCCACTACTTCGATAAGTTCGGCGGCAACCTGGGCCAGATGGGCTGCGTCGGCTTCATGTTCAACCAGAAGGGCGTCATTGTCGTGGACCTGGAGGACAAGGACCCCGACGAACTGATGATGGACGCCCTGGACGCCGGCGCCGAGGATTTCGACGCCGGGGAGGAAGCGGCGCAGGTCACCACCACGCCGGAAAACTTTACCGCCGTCTGCGACGCGCTGCAGGGCAAGGGCTACAGCTTTATCTCGGCCGATGTGGCGCAGGTCCCCACCACCACGACCCGTCTGACGGACCCCGACCAGCTGACCCAGATGGGCAAGCTGCTGGACGCGCTGGAAGATGACGACGACGTGCAGAATGCCTGGCACAGCCTGGAAAACGAGGAAGACCTCGACCGCTGACAAGAAGCAGAAGAGAGAGTAAAGGGCGAACTTTGCTCTCTCTTCTTGTCTATGACGAAAGGGGACGCTTATGCCTGATCTTCTTTGCCCGCATTGCCTGCAGCCCCTGCCGGGCGGTTACGGCGGCGATTGCCCCCACTGTGGCCGTTCGCTGGAAAACCCGAACCCGGAAGGCGCGCTGCCGCTGGGCACCCAGCTGGGTGACCGCTACACGGTGGGCGGCTATATCAGCGCGGATGGCGACGGCCTGTGCTACCGCGGCGTGCTGAATGAAGAGAAGAAGTTCGTGCTCATCAAAGAATATTTTCCCGTGACCCTGTGTAACGGCCGCAGCGCCGACGGCGCGCTGATGCCCAAGGAAGGCAGGGAAGTGCTGTTCAAGACCAGCCGGATGGATTTCAAGGACCTGTATGACGACCTGCACAACCTGACCCCCGCTACCGGGCTGAGCACCATCCTCGACGTACTGGAGGAAAACAACACCGTCTACGCCATTGAGGAGAGCGAAAAGGGCATGACCCTGACGCACTACCTCAGCCTGCGCAGCCGCACGCTGACCCCGGCAGAGGCCCGCACCCTGCTGCAGCCGGTAATGGAGGGGGTGACCCAGCTCCATAAGGCGGGCTTGATCCACCGGGGCATCTGCCCGGACAATATCTTGCTGCCCATCGACGGCACCGCCCGTCTGACCGGCTACGGTACGCTGGCGCTGCGCACCGGCGGCAGCGAACTGAAAAGCCAACTCTATCCCGGTTATGCGGCGCCGGAACAATATTCCGCTTCGGAATTCAGCGGCCGCTACACCGACGTCTACGCCCTGGCGGCGGTCTGCTATAAACTGGTAACAGGCCAGACGCCGGTAGCGGCCCCCCAGCGCCGCGTGCGGGACAGCCTGGAATCTGCGCACAGCCTGGAGGCAGGCGTGCCCACCTGGTTTTCGCAGGTGCTGGCCTGCGCCCTGCGGCTGGACCCGGCGCGCCGGATGCAGACGGTCCCGGAACTGATGAGCGCCCTGACGGACCCCAACGTAGCGAACGCCATGTTCGAGCGCGGCGATAATCAGATCAGTACCCGCAAGATCATGGGCGTTTCGCTGGTGGTCATCGTCGTGCTGGCCATCCTGCTGATCTGGAGCCTGTTGGAGTCCGGCGGCGGCAGCGCTGCCCAAACTCCGCCGCCTGCACAGAGCAGCACCGCCCAGTCGGAGGACCCGGCCCTGGATGAAGTGGAGACCATCCCGAACCTGGTGGGCAAACGCTATGCCAGCGAGATCAAGGACAATGATCTCTACGCCAGCTACCGCATCGTGATGACGGAGGAGAACAGCTCCGATGTTGCGGCGGGCATCGTCATGAGCCAGGAACCGGCCGCCGGGACCCTGAAAACGGAAGAAAACCAGATTTTGCAGATCGTGGTCAGCAAAGGCCCCAATCTGGTGGAAATGCCCAATATCATCGGCTTCACCCAGGCCAACGCCAGCAAGCAGCTGGATGAACGGGACATCCAGTACAGAATGCAGATCATCGAAAACGACGGCACCATGGCGGAGGGCTGTGTGGCCAAGACCGACGTGCTGGCCGGGACCCGCTTCGACGCGGGCAAAACGGTGGTCAGCGTCTTTATTGCGGGCGAGCGGGACGATACGCTGGTAGCCACTACCGGCACACCGGCCCCGCAGGATACGGCGGAATCCGATGCGTCGCAGTCCTCGTCGGCTGCCGAGTGAAGGCAAAACAGCAACGCCGCACAGGCTCAGCCTGTGCGGCGTTGTTTGTCTGCCGGGATCACGGTTCCCCGGAAGCAGGGTCCAGTTCCTGTTCCATCAGCAGCTTTTTCAGGGGCAGCAGTGCGGCGGGCTCCACGCTGAAAGTATGTATGCCCAGATGCAGGTACACGGGGATGTAGGGCATGCTCTCCACCGTGATGCCGCACAGATAAGTTTCCACGTTGTGGGCGCGGGCCTGAACGACCACGTCGCGCACCAGACGCTGTACGGCGGGATTGCCGACCCGTGTGGCGGCTGCGGCGGGGTCCTGGACAAGCCCCAGCGTATACCGGGTCAGGTCCTCGATGTCGATGGCAAGCATCTGCGCGCCGTGTTCGATCAGTTCCCCCGCCAGCAGCGCGGCGGACGGCATATCCACAATGCAGCCGAAAGGCGGCAGCGTGACTTCCTGCCCCTCTTTGCGCAGTTCGGCGCGGCAGGCTTCCATCTCCTGCATGCAGGCTTCCCAGTCTTCCACGCCTGCGATCATCGGGAACAATACGCGCAGATCCCCGTAGGGCGCGGCGCGCAGCAGGGCGCGGATCTGGGGCCAGAACAGGCGGTGCCCCTGCAGGCGGGCGCGCAGTTCGGCGGTCCAGGGGGAATCATCGTCGGCGTGGGTGTCACAGGTCCGCACGGCGACCATGGCGCCGTCGGAGGACTGCAGCTTTTCGCGGATGCGCTGGAACTGCACTTCCTCAGAAAGATCGTCGATCAAAACCGATTCGGTGCGCAGCAGCCCCACACCGGCAGCGCCCTGCGGCAGCAGTTCCTCCGGGTCCGATATGGTATTGACGGCGGTCAGCAGACGGAACGCCGTTCCGTCACGCGTCAGGCAGGGCAGCGAGGCTACCGGATCGGGCGTGCGGCCGTGCAGGCGGCTCTGCGCGACCTTGCAGTCCGCTTGGGCCAGGTGGGCGCCGGTCGGCTCGACGATCAGGGTGGCGGTGCCGTCCTCGGAGGCGTCCAGTATGGCGCGGTGTCCGGCAGCCAGCGCCGCCACGCCGTCCCCCAACTGGATCACGGCGGGAATGCCCAGGCTGCGGGCCATGATGGCTGCATGGCTGACGGCGCTGTCCTGGTTGCTGGCCAGGCCCAGGATCATGCGGCGGTCCAGACTGAACAGGTCGCTGGGGAAAAACCGGTCCGCGACCAGAATGCTGGGGTGTTTCAGGTAAAGGCGGCGGCGCGGGCGGCCGTCCAGGATGTCCACCACGCGGCGGCAGACATCGCATACATCAACGCTGCGCTCCCGGATATATTCATCGTCCACATTGTTCAGCCGTCCGGCAAAGATCTGCTCGGCCCGCTCCACGGCGGCGGCGCCGCCCGCCCCGGCGGCTATGTAATCGCCGATCTCGTTGGTGAAAGACTCGTCTTCCAGCAAGGCGATCTGGAACAGCAGGATATCCGCATCGGGGCCTTTGGCACGCTGGCTCAGGCGGCGGAGCTCATCCTTGGCCAGCACCACGGCTACGTCGTACAGCGCGCGCTCCCGGAACGGGTCGCATACAATGCGGTGCAGGCCGGCCGTGCCGTGATCGATCTGCTCTACCGGCCCGAAAGCGATGCCGGCGGAGGCGGTGACGCCGGTAAATGTATACATAAACAAGCCTCCCTTCTGTCACACAAGGGGCATTTCGGCCAGAGCGGCGCTCACCAGCGCCGTCACGAATTCTTCCGGTACGGCGGCGGCCATGGCGCGCTCCGCCACCAGGGAACTGTCCTTCCCGCTCAGCAGTGCCGGGAAGCGGTCGGCGGGGTCCTTGTCAAAGCTGCCCATGAAGGTGGCAGCCAGCAGTTTGGGGGTATAGGGCAGGTCTTCCGGCACACGCAGGCGCTCAGCGGCCAGTTCCAGCGGGGCCAGCGCGCCCCGCGTAGGGGCGCTGGGGTTGGGGGCGAAAGGCGGCGGATACCCTGCGCGCTGCCGGGCCGAGCGTTCCACCCGGTCGATGCCGGGGGCGCGGGCGTTGACTTCGGCCAGCCGCAGCTGGTAGGTCTCGGCAAAACGGGCAAGAAAACCGTCCTGATCGGGCAGGATGGCATAGGCCGTGCCGCCGCAGCGGCCAAACAGCCGCATCGTATCAAAGTAGCCCAGCGCAATGTTCCGTGCCGCGCGGGCGGGGTCGAAATCCAGCGTGGGGCCCAGGTCCCAGTGGCTGCGCAGGATGCGGGTGGGCAGGCCGGTGTTGTTGGGGCGCACGATGCCGATGCCGTCGATGTCCACGCCCAGCAGTTCGGTCGCCCCCATGTCCGCTGCCAGCCGCAGGGGCATGTTGTCACGCCAGCCGCCGTCGATGTACTTGACGCCGTCGATCTCCCGCGGGCGCAGCGCCGGGAAACAGGCGCTGGAAGCCAGCATGTAATCTTTCAGCCGCCCCGGGGGGATCTCCTCGATGGGGCATTGCACGCTGCGCATGGTGGAAAGTTCCGTCATGACCAGCCCGAAGCGGATGGGCGCGCGGCGCACGGCTTCTTCGTCGATCAGATCGTCCAGCCGCTCCGCCAGCGGTTCCACATCCAGCCCGCCGCGCCGGATCACGTCCAGCAGAAAGCGGTTCCGCTCCTCCGCGCTGGGAGTCTCCGGGATCTCCAGAACATCATGGATCTCCAGCGAACGCCAGAGTTCCTCCGCTTCCCGGGCTTTGTCCAGCGTAAACATGCAGCCGTTCAGGGTGCCGACGCTGGCGCCTGTGATGATGGCGGGCTGCCAGCCCAGTTCCTGCAGGGCGCGCCAGACGCCGATCTGGTAGCTGCCTTTGGCGCCGCCGCCGGCCAGGACCAGCGCACGTACGGGTTCGGCGTTTTGCATAGTGGTCCCTCCCGTTCGTTCCTGGAATATATAAACATTATACCATTTTTTGTATGGCAATGCTACCACGAATTGTGAGACAATTTCGTAAATTTTCCCGCAGGGAGCCTGGAGGCTTGCAAGAAGCGGCGGGAACGTGTATCATAAAAGCAGTGCAATGCACCCCGGCGTGCCGGGGCAGGAAGGAGCAGATTATGGCAGAAAAACCGATCCTGGTCGTAATGGCGGCCGGTATGGGCAGCCGGTACGGCGGCTTGAAGCAGATCGACCCGGTGGGGCCCGCGGGGGAGGCTATCCTCGATTACAGCCTGTACGACGCCCGCCGCGCGGGGTTTGAAACAGTGGTCTTTATCATCAAACACGAGATCGAAGAGGTCTTCAAGGAGGCGGTGGGCGCGCGCGCCCTGCGCGCCGGGTTTGAGGTGCGTTATGCCTACCAGCAGTTGGAAAAACTGCCGGAAGGCATCGCCGTGCCCGAGGGACGTGAGAAGCCCTGGGGCACGGCCCACGCCATCCTGGTGGCGGAGGAAGCCATCGGCAGCGCGCCTTTTGCGGTCATCAACGCCGACGATTACTACGGGCCCGAGGGGTTCCGGCTAATCTACGATTTCCTCAGCACCCACAGCGACGGCGCGCGCTATAACTGGGCGATGGTAGGGTTTCTGCTGCGCAACACCGTCAGCGCCAACGGCGGCGTCAGCCGAGGCGTCTGCGAGGTGGACGGCGCAGGAAAGCTGCTGCGGGTCACCGAGCGCACCCGCATTGAACCGTATGCGGAGGGCATCCACTACACGGAGGACGGCGGCCGGACCTGGACGGATCTGCCGGGGGATACCGTGGTCTCGATGAACCTCTGGGGCTTTACCCCGGGCTACATTGCGCGGGCCAAGGCCGGGTTTGCAGAGTTTTTGCGCCGGAACCTGCCCGTCAACCCGCTGAAATGCGAATACTATCTGCCCTCTGTCGTCACAGCGGCGCTGGAGGCGGAAGCGGCGGACGTACAGGTGCTGACCAGCCGCGATAAGTGGTACGGCATCACCTACCGGGAGGATAAGCCCGATTTGGTGGCGGCGCTGCGGAAAATGAGCGCAGACGGCCTGTACCCGGCAGACCGGCTGTTCTGAGCGAGGGACGCGTATGCAATACACAGTGGGGCAGATGGCAAAACGGCTGGGGGTGGCCCCCTCCACGCTGCGCTATTATGACAAGGAAGGGCTGCTGCCCTTTGTGGAACGCACGGACGGCGGCATCCGGCTGTTCAAAGAAAGCGACTACGAGTGGCTGAGCATCATCGAGTGCCTGAAACAGTCCGGCCTTTCCATCAAGGAGATCCGGCAGTACATTGACCTGTGCCGCCAGGGGGACGCGACGATCCCGGAACGGCTGGAACTGTTCCGCAACCGCCGTCGGGCGGTAGAACGCCAGATGGCGGAACTGCAAAAGACGATGGATATGCTGGATTATAAACTCTGGTTCTACCAGACGGCGGCGGAAGCCGGCAGCACCGAGGTCCACAAAGGCGACACGGTGGAGGACATCCCGCAACCGCTGCGGGAAACATTCCTGCGGGCCATGGGACGCGGCGGGCACTGAGCCGCAGGGGATCAGCAAAAAGGGCGCGCTGCAGATGCCTGTTCTGCAACGCGCCTTTATGATTTGTTCAGTTTTTGGGGGCGGCGCCCGGCAGCAGGGTCACGACGTCGCGCAGCAGCACAAGGGGATTCTCCCCGGGCTGTACCCGCAGGCTGAAATAGGGGCGCCCCAGCGCGTTATAGAGCACGCGGTGGGGGTACTGATCCATAACGGCGGCCAGCTGGCGCGGGCCGACCACGTCGGAGTAGAGGATCAGCTGGTCGCTGCGCTGCACGATCTCCACGATGCCCACCCGGGCGGCGGTCACGCGCACCAGCGAAACGTCTACCAGCCCCTGCACGCTCTTGGGCGGGCTGCCGTAACGGTCGATGAGCTCGTCCAATACATCTTCGGCGTCCGCGGTGGTCTCGATGGCGGCGATGCGCTTGTAGGCTTCGATGCGCCCGGCGGGGTCGGGGATGTAATCTTCCGGCAGGTAAGCGTCGATGGAAATATCCACCAGGCAGTCGCTCTTGTCGGGGGCGGGGGCTTCGCCGCGTGCCGTGGCAATGGCCTGACCCAGCATCTTCACATACAGGTCGTAGCCCACGGCCTCCATATGGCCGTGCTGGCTGTGGCCCAGCAGGCTGCCTGCGCCGCGGATCTGCAAATCGCGCATGGCGATGCGGAACCCGGAACCGAACGCCGTGAACTCCCGGATGGCCGACAGCCGTTTGGCGGCGATCTCGGTGAGCACCTTGTCGCGGGTGAAGGTGAAGTAGGCGTAGGCTTTGCGGGAGGAACGCCCCACGCGCCCCCGCAGCTGGTAAAGCTGGGATAGCCCCATGCGGTCGGCGTTCTCGATGATCAGCGTATTGCAGTTGCGCACGTCGATGCCGGTCTCGATCAGGGTGGTGCAGACCAGCACGTCGATCTCGTTGTCCAGCAGCTGCTGCCAGACCGAGGAGATCTGCTCCTCGGTCATTTTACCGTGGGCTACGCCGATGCGCGCACCCGGTACCAGCCGGCCGATGCGCGCGGCGCAGGCGTCGATGCTCTCCACCCGGTTGTGCAGGTAGTAGACCTGCCCGCCCCGGGCCAGTTCCTTGCGGATGGCTTCCGCCACGATGCCCTCGTCGTATTCCAGCACGTAGGTCTCCACCGGCTGGCGCTCAAAGGGCGGCTGCTCGATGGTGCTCATGTCCCGGATGCCGGACAGCGCCATGTTCAGCGTGCGGGGGATGGGCGTGGCCGAAAGGGTCAGCATATCCACCCCGATGAAGGCTTCCTTGAGTTTTTCCTTGTGCTTGACGCCGAACCGCTGTTCCTCGTCGATGATGACCAGCCCCAGGTCGCGGAACTTCACATCGTCCGAGAGCAGCCGGTGGGTGCCGATGACAATATCCACAGTGCCGTCCCGGAGCCCGCGCAGCGTTTCTTTCTGTTCCTTGCTGCTGCGGTAGCGGGAGAGCAGCCCGATGCGGATGGGATAGGCTTCCATGCGGGCGATGGCGGTGTTGAAGTGCTGCCAGGCCAGGATGGTGGTGGGGGCCAGGATGGCGCACTGCTTGCCGCCCATCACACACTTGAAGGCGGCGCGCAGGGCCACCTCGGTCTTGCCCACGCCCACGTCGCCGCACAGCAGCCGGTCCATGGGCCAGGGCTGTTCCATATCGTGCTTGATGTCGGCGGCGCAGGTCAGCTGGTCGGGGGTCTCCTCGTAGGCAAAGCGCTGTTCAAAGTCGCTCTGCCAGGTATCGTCGGCAGGGAAGGCGTACCCCTTGGCCTGCTTGCGGCGGGCGTACAGCTCGATCAGTTCTTTGGCCATCGCCTCAGTGGCGGCGCGCACGCGCTTGCGGGTCTTGGCCCACTCGCTGCCGCCCAGGCGGCTCAGCTTGATGTTGTCGCGGTCGCCCGGCGCCGTGTAGCGGGAAAGAAGGTCCAGCTGGGTGACCGGTACATACAGGACGTCCTTCTTGTCGTACTCGATGCGTAGGTAGTCCTTGGTGACGCCCTGCACGGCCATGCGCTGGATGCCTGCATAGCGGCCGATGCCATGGTTCTGGTGCACCACCAGGTCGCCGGGGGTGATCTCGCTCAGGCTGTTCAGCGCGTCCTTGCTGCGCTTGCGCTTTTTCCGGGCGCTGCTCACGCCGAACGCCCGGGCCGTGAACAGGGCGTATTTGGCGAAGGGCAGGCTGCACCCGGCCGAAAGCTGCCCGGGCAGCACCTGCACCAGCCCGGCGGCCGGGGGCGCGTCGGGGTCGGTGGTCACGTTCAGCCCTTTGAACCGCAGGTCGGCCGCCAGACCGGCCGCGGCGCGCGGGGTGCCGGCCAGCACTGCCACCGATGCGCCCCCGTCGCACAGCGGCTGCAGGTCCTCCAGCAGCCCGGCCACTTCGCCGCTCCAGGCGGGCAGGGCGTGGGCAGGCGCGTTGACGATCTCTTTCAGCGGCAGGTCAGGCATGCTGCGCGCGAAGTTTTCGGCGCAGACGGTGCGGCAGCTTGCGGCCTGCTTCCACAGCCAGGCGGGCTCGGCGTACAGGCCGTCCAGCCCGGGGCAGAGCACGCCGTCTTGCAGCAGGGTGGTCAGTTCCTCTCCCCGGCGGTAGGCGGTGGCCCGCTGGGCTTCCCGTAAGGAGGCCGGTTCCTCCAGGATCAGCAGCGGCTCCTCCAGGTAGTCCAGCAGGGTGGCGGGGGCGGGGTAGCGCACGTTCCAGTATTTGTCCATGTTCACCGGCAGAGCACCGCCGTCCA
Organism: Candidatus Gemmiger avistercoris; assembly: GCA_019116705.1. GTDB lineage: Bacteria > Bacillota > Clostridia > Oscillospirales > Ruminococcaceae > Gemmiger > Gemmiger avistercoris. The sequence goes on along the minus strand of DXBF01000046.1, from coordinate 7,207 downwards.
GCTGGGCCAGTTCGGGGGCCATGCAGGCCTCCAGCGCGGTCCGCTTTTTGCCGCGCTGCTTTTTCACAAAGGCGCGCAGCAGTTCGGCGGCTGCGGCGGGGGTGCCGAACAGGACCTCCCGCGCCGGGCTTACGTAGATCTTCTCGATGGGGTCCTCCCGGCGCTGGGTCGTCAGGTCAAAGGTGTGCATCGTGTCGATCTCGTCGCCCCAGAACTCCATACGCACCGGCAGCTTCATGTCGGGCGCATACAGGTCCACGATGTCGCCGCGGATGGAGAATTGCCCCGGTCCGTCCACCTGGGAACGGCGGGCGTAGCCCGCGCCGTACAGCAGCGCGGTCAGTTCTTCCCGGGGCAGGCTGTCCCCGGGGCGCAGCGTGCGCGTGTTGGCGCAGAAATCGGCTTTCGGTGTGGTGTATTGGGTCAGCGCTTCCTCCGAAACGCAGACAGCCTGCAGCCGCCCGCCCACCAGGTCCCCCAGCACGCCCAGGCGGCGGTACTCGTATTCGCGGGCGGTCCCCTCAATTGGGCGCAGTACATAGTCCCGTGCGGGGAATACGCCGGCAGCCACGCCCAGTGTGTTCAGGTCCGCGGCAAAGCGGGTGGCCTCGGCCTCGCCGGGGGTCACCAGGCAGAGCGGACGGCCGGTCTGGCGGGCCAGCGCCGCATACACCAGGGCGCGTCCGGCTCCGGGCAGCCCAAATAAGGCGCATGCCCCCGGGCCGGAGAGCGCATGCGCCAGTTTTTCGTATTCCTTGGTTTGGGTAAAGCGTGTGTCAAACAAGTTCATAACAGATCCATCACAGGTCGGTGCGCACCAGGCCCCATTGGCCCCAGCGCCACAGCGTTTCTTCCCCCTGGGGCGTCAGAATATACAGTTGGCCGTCGGGCTGCGCCGCCCAGCGGCTGACCTGCGGCCGCAGCCCGCTGGACATCCACTGCGGTACGGGCGCGCCGTCCTGCCAGTTGTAGATAAAGATATGCTGGCTCCAGCCGGTATCATTGCGTGCCACCCAGAAGGGGCGGCTGGGCCCGTAGTTGCCGCGCCGCCATGCCAGCAGCACCAGTTCGGCCGTACCGTCGCGGTCAATGTCAAAAGATAAAAAGTCCTGTACGCGGATATTTTTGGCGCTCTGCCACAGCACCGTATCGGACGCCGCGGCAGTGAGGGAGGCATCCCGGAGCGCCAGCGTTACCTCCGTGCCCTCCAGTTCCAGGGTGCTGGCGCGCTCGCCCCGGCAGGGCAGAAAATCGCCCCGGTACCACAGCAGAACCAGGGCGATGCCCGCCAGCAGCGCAACGTACAGGGCCAGTCCAGCGGCGCGGCGCATCAGCCGCCGTAGAGGTCGGCCGGCATATACGCGCCGGTCCAGGCGGCGGGGGCGGGCGCATTATCCCAATGGAACTCGCCGTTTTCGTCGGGCATCTTGCCCAGCTGTACCCACCAGTCCTGGTCGGTCATCCGCTGTTCCGCAGGCTGGGTGAATTGGTAGAAGGTGTAGACCGAACCGCTGGCCAGCCGCGGCGAACCGTCCACATTGACGATCACGTAGATCGTCCCGACGTTGGTGGCTGTCTGCAGCACCGAGCCGTTGGGGTCGGTGGCGATGTCGGCGGTCAGGGCGGCGGGCTGCTGCTGGGGGGTGAAGTATTCCTCGCCCGCGGGCGCTACGGCCTCGAACCAGAAATGTTCCAGCTGACCGCCAAAACTGCGGATCAGTTCGAACTCCTCGTCGCTGGGCAGTTCGTTGCGCAGTTCTTTTTCGGCAATGACCATCAGCTGACGGTTCAGTTCAGCCAGACGGGCCAGGTTTTCCCGGGCGCCGTCATCCAGCAGGCCCAGGCTGTCCAGCCCGTCGGCGGTGGCCTGTGCCAGCGCCGACAGGCGGCCGAACACCACCGGCTCGGTTTCCACCCAGCCCCGGTCGTCGGCTTCCTCGATACCGCCGCCGCCCATCTCGGCATAAGATTGCTTCGCATACAGGGCGGTGTCGTGTTTCAACTCGGTCCAGCTTCCCAGGAAGCTGCTCAGATTTTTCGTCTGCCAGGCGGTGGACTGCATGTGCTGGGGCCAGCCCTCGCCGCGGGCCTCTGTCAGCGGGCGCAGCGTGTTCAGCCAGGCAGCGTACAGGCTGGCGTTCCAGACTGCCTCGTCCGCCTGTTCCATCCGGGTGCGCATCTCTTCCATCTGGGCATCATAGTTGGGGTAGTCGGTGTCGCACTGGGTGTGCAGGATGTCCAGCGCTGTATCGGAACCCAGCGCCGCAGGTACGTCCAGCGCGTCGGGCAGCAGACGCTGGCGGCCGTCGGCGCTCTCCTCCACATCGCGGTAAACAAGATTCTGCAGAATGTCGGCGTCCAGCGTATAGCGCTGCCCCATAAAGCGGAACCCGGCGGTGCTTTCGTCCCGGTCCTCCCATTCATAAATGGGAATGGAGTTGATGGCGGCGGGGCGCAGTTCCTGCAGCGATGCCTGCAGCTGCTGCCAGGCGCCGTCGTCGCCGGGCAGGGAAGCGGGGCCGGCGCTTTCCCCGTAAGCCGCTTCGATCAGCGGCAGGTAATCGCTGCAGTTGGCGTCGTCGCTGGCCCCGGCGAAGAAACAGGTCACATCGTAGATGCGCTGCCAGTTCTCCCGGGCGCCGCTGTCCCGCAGGGCCAGGTTCATCAGCACGGCGCTGCGGGTCATATCTTCGTCCGACTGCAGGAACGCCATCCGCCCGTACCACATCATAGCCTTGAAATAGCGGGTCAGTTCCTCGCTGCCGGTGTAGTAGCTGCGGGGGATGTACTGCGTGTAGTCCTCCTGCAAAACAGGCTGCTCCAGCCCCATGTTCATCACCGGGGAGGGCGCGGTATCGGCTGCCGCCTCGATAAGCGCCAGTTCCTCGGCGGCTTCGGCGGGCAGGGCGGCGCCGCCCGACGAAGCCAACAGGGCAGCGGCGGTGCCGGACGGGTCCAGCAGGGCGGCCGCCACGCCAAAGTAGGCGGCGTTGCGCCGGGCTGCGTTCTCCCAGTCTGTACCGGCCAGCGTCTCGGCCTGGGCCTGGCTCTCGGCCAGCATCCCGGCGGTCAACTCCTGCAGCAGCGGCAGCAGGTGTTGCTCTTCGGTGCCGCGCTGCAGGTAGAGGAAGTACAGGTGGTAGGTGTGCAGCGCCGCGTCCACCGTGACGAAGTTCGGCATGTAGGCGTAGCGGTTGGACTCATAGAGCGGGTAGAACTCGTCGGCGTTGCTGTTTACCACGACAAAGCCGTTTTGCAGCAGCATCTGCCGGGCCTCGTCGCTCCAATATTCCAGGAAGTCCGCGTTGGCCAGATTGGAGAAGTCCTCTGCCACCGTAAAGGCTGGCACAGCGGGCGTCAGCGTGGTGTCGTACAGTACCGGCAGTTCGCCCAGCAGCCCGGAGGGCGCAGCGCTCCCGGAAACCGGTGTCGCTGCGGGAGCCGGCGAAGCGGCTTCCGATGTTTGGGTGGAACTCGCCTCCGGGGCGGGGGCCGTCGTTTGGCAGCCCGAACACACGGCCAGCATCGCGCCGGCCAAAAGCAGGCAGGTCATGCGCTTTTTCATCGGGAACACTCCTCCTTATTCAGTTGTGCAGGCAGGGAAGGGGGCGCTCAGGCGGCGTTCAGGTATTCCTTGGTCAGCCAGCCGTAAGTGCCTTCGTATTCTACCACGATCCAGGTCTCGTCGGCGTTGGCGCCCAGGGCCGTCACGGTGGTACCGGCAGGGATCTGGCCCACCCGGTCAAAGTCGGTGCCGGGGCCCGCGCGCATGTTCATGGTGGAGTCCGGCGTGACCGTGAAGGTGGGCTGCTCGCCCTCGGCGTACACTGTGGCGGGCTGCTCGGAGAGCCCGTCGAAGGTGACGGGGGTGGGCTCCGGCGTCGGCGTGGGTTCGGCGGCGCTTTCCGCAGCAGGGTCGGAGGAGACCGTAGCATCCGACGCGGCGGGTTCGCCTTCCGAAACGGATCCCGCACCGTCCGACGATGCAGGTTCCGAGGTGCTGGCAGGGTCCGCAGCGCCCGACGAGGGGGCGCCGTCGAAGGTGCCGGTCAGCAGCAGGACGCAGAACACGATGGTGGCGATCAGGGCAAGGGCGCACAGCAGCAGGCGCACCAGTGCTTTTTTGCGCAGAGAACTCATGGGTCTATCTCCTTTTGTTTTAATGGTTGAACTTGTTTTGCGCATAGGATAAATTGCCGTCCATGATCCACTCGCAGGCCTGGGCAATGTCGGGGTAGCGGTCGGTCACGGCTTTGCGGTCCTCCGGCGGCAGTTTGCCCAGCACCCAGGCGGCCAGATCGTACTGGGGGTTCGGTTTGGCGCCGATGCCGATGCGGATGCGGGCGAATTCTTCGGTCCCCAGGGAGGCGATGATGCTCTTGAGCCCGTTGTGGCCGCCTGCAGATCCGCGGGGGCGGATGCGCAGGTGCCCGGGCTGCTGCGTGATGTCGTCGCACAGCACGATCACATGGTCGGCCGGGATCTTGAAAAAGTTGGCGGCGGGCGCGATGCTCTGCCCGCTCAGGTTCATGTAGGTCAGCGGCTTGAGCAGCACCGCCTTATGATCGCCCACCTGGGCGGTGCCGTACAGCCCCTGCCATTTGCTGCGGTTTATCTCGCAGCCCCAGCGGCCGGCCAGCGCGTCCAGCGCTTCAAAACCGGCGTTGTGGCGGGTGCCGTCGTACTTAGGTTCAGGGTTGCCGAGCCCGGCGATGAGCCAGTCGGCGCTTTTGGTGTCACGGGAAAAAAACATGGGATATTGTACGCTCCTTGGTCGTGCGGGAAAGGGCGGTGCTCAGGCTGCGGGAACGATCCGGCTGCCGAAGGGGAACAGGGCCAGCCGGGCGAGCTTGAAAAACTGCAGGCCGAACGGGATGCCTACGATGGTAAGGCACAGCAGGCAGCCCCAGGCGGCATGGCCGATGGCCAGCGGCAGGCCCGAAAGCACCAGCCACAGGATGTTCAGCAGCAGGGAAGGCGCACCCCCTGCATACAGGATCTCTTTGCCGAAGGGGAACAGGCTCAGCGAGGCGAATTTGAAGCATTGCAGCCCCACCGGGATGCCCACGATGGTGATGCACCACACCGCCCCGGCCAGCGCCCAGCTCAGGGCGCTGACGAGCCCGCCCAGCAGGCACCAGAGCAGATTGCCGAGAAACCGCATGGCAGGCCTCCTTTCTTGGGATCGGTCGCGGTTTGGGTCACAGGTTGTGCAGCCGCCCCTGCAGCGCCAGCTGCGCTTTGGGCAGGTCGGCCTTCTTCACAAAGATCTGGTATTCGATGCTGCGGTCCGTCCGTTCGCCCACGGCAAAGGCTGTGCCGGTGCGGCGCGACGCGCTGCTCATATTCACGGTGTGGGTGCGGCAGGGGATGCCCTCTTTCTGCAGGGTCTGCAGGGCGGCGCCGTACTGCGCGGCGTCAAAGGTACACAGAAGTTCGGACCAGCCCAGGATCGTCAGCAGGGTCGGCGTCATGGCGCGTCACTCCTTGTTCTTGTCAGACTCCAGTTTCTGTTTCTTGGCGATGTATTTTTCCAGCTTGCGCTCGCCCCAGCCGTCGATGGCGGCCTGCTTGCCGCGCTCGATGCCCAGCGCCCCGGCGGGCACGTCCTTGCCGATGGTGGAACCGGCGGCGGTGTAGGCATGATCCCCCACGGTGACGGGGGCCACCAGGTTGGTGTTGCAGCCGATGAAGGCGTAATCGCCGATCGTCGTGTGGTACTTGGCTTCGCCGTCATAGTTGCAGGTGACGGTGCCGCAGCCGAAGTTGCAGTACTTGCCGATGGTCGCGTCGCCCAGGTAGGTCAGGTGGCTGACGGTGTTGCCCATGGCAAAGTCGGCGTTCTTGGTCTCCACATAGGCGCCCAGGTGGCAGCCCTCGGCGGTTCTGGTACCGGTGCGCACATGGGTGAACGGCCCGATCTTGTTGTTGGGGCCGATGTGGCTCTGGTAGCACTGGCTGGCGTTGACGGTGGAACCTTCTTCCACCACGGTATCCTCCAGCAGGGTGTTGGGGCCGATGACGCACCCCGGCCCGATGCGGGTGGCCCCGCGCAGGATGCACCCCGGCAGGATGGCGGCGCCGGGGGCGATCTCGACCTCCGGCTCGATGTATACGTCACGGCTGATGAACTCCACGCCGTTTTCCAGGTGGCGCTCAAACGTGGCGGCATAGCGCTGCTGCGCCTGCTCGAATCTTTCTTTTGCGGTTGACATGTTCAGGAAAACGCTCCTTCCTTGGCCTCCTATTTATAGTAGGATCGCTTACTGCTATTGTACCTTACGCGGGGCGATTTCGCAACCCGCAAACGGGAATTCGCCGCGAAAAAACAAAAAGGGCGAAAAGATGGTTTTTCCGAACTTTCCGCCCAGTATATTTTACCTGATTTTTGTGCAAATTGCAATACTCTGTGGAGAAATAATTGGCGATTTTTCAGCCAAACTATTGAGCACTTTTTTAACAATCCACTGGAAATTCGCTTTGGGGTCTGTTATAATGGACTATGCAAACACGAAACCGTTGTGCTGCAAAACACGCTACCGTTTTTGGGAGGTTAGTATGAGCAAGAAATTCTTGTACCTGTTCAAAGAGGGCCACGACGCCTTCGGCGGCGACCAGACCACCATGAAGAATATTCTGGGTGGCAAGGGCGCCGGCCTGGCTGAGATGACCCACGCCGGTATGCCGGTCCCGCAGGGCTTCACCATCACCACCGAAGCCTGCACCCAGTACTACGCCGACAACCGTGAGATCAACGAAGAGATCAAGGCCGACATCTTCAAATATATGGGCATCCTGGAGGAGCAGACCGGCAAGACCTTCGGCTCCATCGAGAACCCGCTGCTGGTCTCCGTCCGTTCCGGCGCCCGTCAGTCCATGCCCGGCATGATGGATACCATCCTGAACCTGGGCCTGAACGACCAGTCCGTCGAGGGTCTGGCCAAGAAGACCGACAACCCCCGTTTTGCCTACGACTGCTACCGCCGCTTCATCCAGATGTACTCCGACGTTGTTATGGAGCTGGGCAAGAGCTTCTTCGAGGAGCGCATCGACGCCATGAAGGAGCGCAAGGGCGTGACGCAGGACGTCGATCTGGACGCCAACGACCTGAAAGAACTGGTCAAGGAGTTCAAGCAGATCTACCGTGAGAAGCAGGGCAGCGAGTTCCCGCAGGACCCCAAAGAGCAGCTGATCGGCGCCGTCAAGG
>DXBF01000045.1 GCA_019116705.1 Candidatus Gemmiger avistercoris | reverse complement strand
AACGCCGCCGTTTTTTCCGGCGTAAGGCCGTCCAGCAGCGTTTCGATATGCGCGTCGGAATAACACAGCTTCGCCGCGGCCGCCACGGTCTTTTCGGGTTCGTTGGTATGTGCGATCAGTTGGACCAGCATGGGTGGCTCTCCCCCTCCTGTTTATTCTGTGATTTTTTTGAGCTGCGCGTAGTTCGCCATTGTCTTTTTGACGCCCACGCGCTCAAACTGGATCTCCACGATGCAGTCCCCGGCAATGGGCGTGGCCTTGAGCACCTTGCCGCGCCCAAAAACGCGGTGCTCCACCAGTTCGCCGGGCTGGTACTGGACCGCCTGCTTTTTCGGCGCGGCTTTCTGCATGCCCACCAGCGTGGACGTGCCCGCCCCCGCAGGGGCCGCCGGAGCGCCGCTGTGGCGGCTGGCACGGCTGCCGTAGCCTGCACCGAAACCGCTCCCCTGCACCATGTGGCGTCCGCCCTCATAGCGCGGGCTTTCGTGGCCGCCGCTGGCGAAACCGCTGCTGTACCCTGCGCCGAACCCGCCCCGCGGGCGGGCGTTGTAGTCGCTGTTCAGGTAGCCGCGGGACGCGCCGGAATACCCGCTGCGCCCGCCGGGCACATGGGTGCTGTAGGTACCGTACCCCGCGCCGAAGCTGCCCGCCGAGCAGGCCAGATCCGGGCTTTCGCTCTCGTCCAGCAGGCCCTCGTCGATCTCGCTCAGGAAGCAGGAAGGCGGGTTGCGGCGGGTCTGCCCGAAGATCAGGCGGCTGCAGGAGGAAGAAAGGTACAGTTCCTTCTTGGCGCGGGTGATGGCCACATAGCAAAGACGGCGTTCTTCTTCCATGTCTTCCTCGTTATAACGGGCCATATCCCCGGGGAAGATGCCGTCCTCCATACCGATGACAAAGACATAGGGGAACTCCAGCCCTTTGGCCGAGTGGATCGTCATCATCGTGACGGTGTCGGCGTCCTGGTCGTAGCTGTCCAGGTCAGAGATCAGCGCCACTTCTTCCAGGAAGCCCGCCAGCGTCGCGTCGCCGCCGTTCTGGTCGGCATAAGTCTTGACGGAGCTGACCAGCTGGCCCAGGTTTTCCAGGCGGCTCTCGCCTTCCTCCTTCTGGGCTTTCAGCATGGCTTCATAGCCGGTCCTGCGGATGACCTCCCCCGCAAACTCGTCCAGCGGCAGCGAGACCGACAGGCCGCACAGTTCCCGGTACATTTCATAAAACTTTTCCAGCGCGGCCGCCGCGCGGGACAGTTCCGGGTAGCTGCGTACGTCGGCAATGACCTGCAGCATGGGGACGCCCGCCGCCGCGGCCAGTTCGCCGACCTTTTCCACCGTGGACGCGCCGATCTTGCGGGCCGGTTCGTTGATGATCCGGCGCAGGCGCACGTCATCGCGGGGGTTGACGATCACCGCCAGGTAGGAGTTGATGTCCTTGACCTCCTTGCGGTCAAAGAAGCGCTGGCCGCCCACGATGCGGTACGGGATGCCTGCCCGGGCAAAATAGGTTTCGACGGGGTTGGACTGGGCATTCATGCGGTAGAGCACCGCATGATCCCGCAGATGCGCCCCGGCCCGCAGATTTTCGCTGATGATATCGGCGATATGGCTGGCCTCGTCCTGTTCGTTGGCCGCCGTATAATGGTGGACCTTGTCGCCGTCGCCGTTCTCGGTCCAAAGGGTCTTGCCCTTGCGCCCGGCATTGTTTTTGATAACGCTGTTGGCCGCGTTGAGGATGTTGGAGGTGGAACGGTAGTTCTGTTCCAGGCGGATCGTTTTGGCCCCGGTGAATACCTGCTCGAAATTGAGGATATTCTCAATGGTCGCGCCGCGGAATTTGTAGATGGACTGGTCGTCGTCGCCCACCACGCAGACGTTGTTGGTGCCGCCCGCCAACAGGCGTACCAGATGGAACTGGGCGATGCTGGTATCCTGGTACTCGTCCACCACCACATAGCGGAACTTGTTCTGGTAGTATTCCCGCGCTTCGGCGTCCTGTTGCAGCAGCCGGACCGTATGGAAGATCAGATCGTCAAAGTCCATTGCCCCCGCCTGCTTCAGCCGGACCGCATAGGCGCTGTAAATCTGGGCGACCAGGGCCGCTTTGGTATCCCGCGGGGTCTCCGCCGCCACATCTTCGGGCGACAACAGCTTATCCTTGAAGGAACTGATCTGCGCCACCGCCGACTTGACCGGCAGGAACTTGTCGTCGATCATCTTGTCCTTGTAGATCTGCTTGAGCACCCGCTGCTGGTCGTCGGTGTCATAGATCGTAAAGCTCCTGGGGAAGCCGATGCGCTCCGCGTCCCGGCGCAGGATGCGCACACAGGCGGAGTGGAAGGTGGAGGCGTTCACATCCCCGCCCACCGTCTCGCCCAGCATGGCGCGCAGGCGCTCTTTCAGTTCCCCGGCCGCCTTGTTGGTAAAGGTGATGGCCAGCACGTTCCAGGGCCGGGCCGGACGCACCGCCAGATACGCCGCCTCCCGCGGGAGATCGCGGCCGGTCTGCACCGCTGTGCGCAGTTCCTCCAGGTCCTGTTCGGTGACGGCGCGCGTCAATTCCCGGCTGCCGTGAGCCGCGCCAAAACGGATGATATTGGCGATGCGGTTGACCAGCACCGTTGTTTTGCCGGAACCGGCCCCGGCCAGGATCAGCAGCGGCCCCTCGGTGGTGAAAACCGCCTCCCGCTGTACCGGGTTGAGGTGGCGGAAGCGGTTTTCGATATACTGGTCGCGCAGGGCGATATATTCACGGGTAATATCGGGCATGTTCGTTTCCCTTCTCTGTCAAATCCAACGTTTCTATATGTGTACAGCCTTATTCCTCCGGCGCAAAGGGGTCGCGCCGGTTCTGCAGGGTCTTTTTCCAGACCTTGGGGGTCGCGTCCCGGAACCCGGCCGTCAGGTGTTTCCCTTCGCTCAGGCTGATGGCCGTCCCTCGCGCCACACAGTTGATGGGGTCCGGCGCAATGGCCACGTCCACATGGAGTTCCCCGGCCAGATAGCTGGCCAGCCCGCGCAGCAGCGAGCCGCCGCCGGTGAGCAGTACGCCGGTGGAGGAGATGTCCGCCGCCAGTTCCGGCGGGGTACTCTCCAGCACCGCCCGGGCCGCCGCCACGATGCGCCCCGCCAGTTCCTGCACCGGTTCGTACAGATCCCGCGTGTAGATCAGGCGGCGCGCAGGGAGGTTCGTCTCCCAGGAATGGCCGCGCACCTCCATCACACCCTCGAATTCGCTGCGGGTGCAGCAGGCCACCTGCTTTTTCAGCGCCTCCGCCGTCAGCGGGCCAATGGCGATCTGGTACTTTTCCTGTATAAACTGGGCGATGCTGCGGTCGAAGGCATTGCCCGCCACCGGCACGCTGGCCGCGCGCACCCGGCCGCCCATGCTGATAACGGCGATATCGGTGGAGCCGCCGCCGATATCCACCACCATGCAGCCCCGGGGCTGGCGGATCTGCAGCCCCGCCCCCAGGGCGGCCGCTACCGGCTCATCCACCAGATAGACCTGCCGTGCCCCGGCCCCCATGACGGATTCCACCACCGCATCGGCTTCCACGCCGGTGATGGCCGCGGGCACACAGACGGCGACCCGCGGCTTGAACAGCCGGGAGCGGCAGACCTCGTTGACAAAGCGCACGATCAATTCATTGGTCATGCGGTGGTCCTGGATCACGCCGTCCCGCAAGGGGCGCACCAGTTCGATGTAGGCGGGCGCCCGCCCCACCATGCGCAAAGCTTCGTCCCCCACGGCCAGAATGGTGTTGCTGCGGGTGTCCACCGCGCCAATGGTCGGCTGGCTGAACACCACGCCCTGCGATTCTGTTGCAATAATGATGGAAGTCGTTCCCAGGTCGATCCCGATGTCCTGCTGCTTCATTGCTCTTTCTCCCTAAAAGGCCGCTTTTCTTTGGGCAGTTCCTCCGACACGGCGACCGCAGCCGCCGTCACATCCACCGCGCCCGCGCCCAGCAAGGCCAATGCGCAGGCGGACACCGTCGCCCCGGTGGTGATGACGTCATCCACCAGCAGCACGCGCTTGCCGCCAAGGTCCAGGCCGGGGCGGGCCGCGTAGGCGCGCCGGGCGTTCTGTGCGCGTTCGGCGCGGGTCAGCGCCTTTTGCTGTGTGGTCCCGCGTGCGGTGCGCAGCCCCTGCACCACGGGGATCTGAAATAGTATACCCAAACGCCGTGCGAGAAGCAAGGGCAGCCCCGGCACGCCGGCCCACGTCTGATGAGGCGGTACCGGCACGATGCAGTGGTACAGCGGCATAGCCCGGAACAGTTCGTTGGCCGGACGCTCCCCAGGCCTCTGCGCCGGGACCGCGCCCCAGATGCGCACAGCCATGCAGTCGGCCAGTTCCCGCGCATACCACGGCCTGCCGCCGCGCTTGCACAGCAGGATGGCTTCCCGCACAGCGCCCGAATAGTAGTAAGCCGCCAGCGCGCCGCTGAGGGCGTAAAAGGTATGTTCGGTCCCTGGCAGGCGGGGCGGTTCATGCGCCAGGCGGCTTTCTTCCTTCCTGCAGTCCGGGCAGAGATTTCCCTGCCGGACGTCCGGCCCGAGGACGGCCCCGCAGAACGGGCAGCGCCGCGGATACAAAAGCGCCGCTGCGCGTTCCGCCAGCAGCGGCCAGTCCGGCCGCCTCACAGCGCGTCTCCGGCGGGAAGGCCGTCCTGCCCCTGCAGCAGATAGCGCAGCCCGCTGTAGCGCATGTTCTGGCGCACGTTGCGCACCATCGACTGGATGGTGCGGCTGCTGCCCGTCAGGATGCACAGCTTGCGCGCCCGGGTCACACCCGTATACAGGAGATTGCGGTAGCACAGCCGGGCGGGCACGTCCGCCACCGGCACCACCACCGCCGGGAACTCGGAACCCTGGCTCTTGTGAACCGTAACGGCGTAGGCGGGTTCCAGTTCGCTGAGCTGGTCGGCGGAATAGACGTATTTGCGGTCGTCCATCAGGACGGTGACGGAACGGGCTTCCCGGTCCACCGCCGTGATCACGCCCAGATCCCCGTTGTAGGCGCCGACGCCCGCCTCGGCCCCGGCGCGCTCAAAGGTGATATCGTAATCGTTTTTGATCTGCATGACCTTGTCCCCCAGGCGCAGGACCTTACTGCCCTTTTCCCCTCCGATCTGGGGTTTGTCCGGCGCGGGCGGGTTGAGGATCTCCTGCAGGCGTGCGTTCAGCTCCACGCTGCCCGTTGGCCCCACTTTGGTAGGGCACAGCACCTGGATGTCCCGCACCGGGTCGAAACCATAGGCTTTGGGCAGACGGGTGCTGACCAGGTCGCAGATCAGCCGCTGGCAGGCCAGGCCGATGGATTCGATCATGAAGAAATCGTCCTTCGCGCCGCCCTTGAGGGGCGCCTGCCCCTGCACGATGCGGTGGGCATTCTGCACGATCAGGCTCTGCCGGGCCTGACGGAAAATCTCGGTCAGACGCACCGTAGGTACTTCCCGGGTACGCAGGATCTCGCCCAATATATTGCCGGGTCCCACGCTGGGCAGCTGGTCCGCATCCCCCACCATGATGATCCGGCAGTGGGGGCGGGCCGCCGCCAGCAGTGCCTGGAACAGTTTGACGTCCACCATACTCATCTCATCCAGGATGATGACGTCGTATTTCAAAAGGTTCTTTTCGTTGTGGATGAAGCGCACAGCCCCGGACGTATAATCCACTTCCAGCAGGCGGTGGATGGTGGACGCCGGGTGGTTTGTCAGTTCGCTGAGCCGCTTGGCCGCCCGCCCGGTGGGCGCACAGAGCGCCACCCGGTCATAGAGGGCTTCGTACAGGCTCAGAATGGCGTTGACCGTGGTCGTCTTGCCGGTGCCCGGGCCGCCGGTGAGCACCATGACCCGGCTGGAAAGCGCCGTGCGGATGGCCTCCTTTTGCAAAGGCGCATAGGCGAACCCCTGGACGATCTCCAGCGCGCGGATGTCGCTTTCCAGCGTAGCGGGGGCTTCCGTCGGGTAGCCTGCCAGTTCCCGCAGCCGCGCGGCGATGTCCGCTTCCGCCGCCAGCAGGTCCGGCAGGTAGATATATTCGGTTTCGTCAAAGGTGCGGGCACACAGTTCGCGGGTCTGCAAAAGTTCCTGCAGGCCATCTTCGATGGCTTCCGGCTCGACGCGCAGAAACCTGGCTGTGCTTTCCAGCAGTTTGCCGCGCGGCAGGCAGGTGTGACCGTTGCCCGCGTTGTGACGCAGCGCATACAAAAGCCCCGCCGCCACCCGCAGGCGGCTGCCCGACTCGAACTGCAGGGCCGCGGCGATGCCGTCCACCTGGGCGAATTTGAGCTGCAGCGGTTCGCCGCAGAGCAGGTAGGGGTTCTGGTTCAACGCTTCCACCGTGTGGGCGCCGAAGGCCCGGTAAGCCGTTACGGCGCTCTGGGCCGAAAGGCCGTACTGCATGAACCAGGCGATCACCTCCCGCACGCCGTACAGGCGGTGGAATTCCCGGGAGACAGCCGCCGCCTTCTCGGCCGTGATGCCTTTGATCTCACAGAGTTTCTGGGGCGTTTCCCCGATCACATTCAGCGCGTCGTCCCCGAATTTCTGGACGATCTTTTTCGCCGTGGCCGGACCGATGTACGGCAGCACGCCGCTGGACAGATAACTCAGCACTCCGGCAGCGTCCCGGGGCAGGCTCGCCTCGCAGGATTCCGCCCGGAACTGCTCGCCATAGCTGGGGTGGCGGACCATATGGCCGTACACCGTCACCTGCATGCCGTTGTCCACGCTGCCCACGTTCCCGGCCACCACGATGTCCTGGTCCCCGGCGTTCACTTCAAACACCGCGTACCCGGTCTCGGCGTTTTCATAGATCATGTGTTCAACGACGCCTTCCAGCTTTTGCAGCTGCGGCTGCGCAGGGGTTTCCATTTTCTATGTTTCGCCTCCTCCGGCACACTTCCACAATATCTGTTTTATTATACCCCAAACCGACCTGTTTGGCAATGAAAATGCGCGGGGGATCTCTCCCCCGCGCTCACAGTTTTCAGCGGTGTGCGCTGCCATCCTGCCAGGTTCAGGCCAGCGCGGCTTTCAGAGCCTCCACACGGTCAGTGTTTTCCCACTTCACGCCCAGGTCCTCCCGGCCCATGTGGCCGTAGGCCGCCAGCTTGCGGTAGATGGGCTTGCGCAGGTCCAGTTCCCGGATGATGGCCGCCGGGCGCAGGTCAAAGACCTTCTCCACTGCGGCTTCGATCTTTTCATCCGCCACTGTGCCGGTGCCGAAGGTATCGACCATGACGGAGACCGGCTCCGCCACGCCGATGGCATAGGCCAGCTGCACTTCGCACTTCCGGGCCAGGCCCGCAGCCACGATGTTCTTGGCCACCCAGCGCGCCGCGTAGGCGGCGGAACGGTCCACCTTGCTGGGGTCCTTGCCGCTGAACGCGCCGCCGCCATGGCGGGCGTACCCGCCGTAGGTATCGACGATGATCTTGCGGCCGGTCAGACCGGTATCGCCCTGCGGGCCGCCCACGACGAAACGGCCGGTGGGGTTGATGTAATATTTGGTGTTTTCATCCAGCATTTCGGCGGGGATCACCGGCTCGATGACCTCGCGCCGGATGTCGGCATGGAGTTGCTCCTGCGAGACCTCGGGGCTGTGCTGGCTGGAGATGACCACCGAATCCACCCGCACGGGCCGGCCGTCTTCATACTCCACCGTCACCTGGCTCTTCCCGTCGGGACGCAGGTAGGGCAGCAGGCCGCTCTTGCGCACCTCGGCCAGACGCTTGGAAAGTTTGTGCGCCAGGCTGATAGGCAGCGGCATCAGTTCCGGCGTTTCGTTGCAGGCATAGCCGAACATCATTCCCTGGTCGCCGGCGCCCGCCACCTCATCGTTGGTGCCCAGCGCAATATCCGGGCTCTGCCCGTCGATGTTGACGATAATACCGCAGGTATCGCAGTCGAAACCATACTTGGCACGGTCGTAGCCGATGTCCCGGATCACGCCGCGGGCCGTTTCCGCGATATCCACATAGCAGCTGGTGGTGATCTCGCCCATGATGTGGACCAGGCCGGTGGAACAGGCGGTCTCGCAGGCCACACGGGCGCCGGGGTCCTGCGCCAGAATGGCGTCAAGGATCGCATCCGAGATCTGGTCACAGATCTTGTCGGGATGCCCTTCGGTCACCGATTCGGAAGTGAACAGCATTTTGGACATAGTAAAAGCCTCCCTTTAGTATTGGCAAGCAGAAAATGCAACTGACGAGAACAAAAAGCGCGCAGCCAAAAGACTGCGCGCTGACGCTTATCTTTCGGTTCCCCGCAGGATTTGGCACCTTGCACGTTCGTGTAGGTTGTCGGGCTTCATTGGGCCTGTTCCCTCTGCCGCTCTTGATAAGTTGCTATTCTGTTGTAACGGATATTATAGCACGATCCCCGGCACACGTCAAGCCGCTTTTTCACCGGCGGCCGTGCAAAATCGGCGACAGGGGCTTATAGATAAGGAAGCAGAGCGCCACGTCGATCAGGCCTTTGACAAAGGTGAACGGCATATTGAACACCAGCAGGCATTCCAGCAGGCCGTCCGTGCCGGGGCGCAGTTCCTGGTAAGCCGCCAGGATCGCATCAATCCCGCCGAACATAGCGGCGTAGACCGGGTAGCTGATAAAGTAATTGACGGGGACGCTCACGAGCGCCATCGCCGCTGCGCCAACCAACGATGCAACCACCGCATTGCGGCGATTTTTGCGATGTTTATACAGGGCGCCCGCCACACCGGTGAACACCGCACCGATCAGGAAATTGCACACCTCGCCGATCCCGCCGGTGGAGCCGTGGAACAACGCCGCCAGTATGTTTTTGACAAGGCAGACCGTCACCCCGTACACCGGGCCCAGGCTGAAAGACGCCAACAGGGCCGGCAGTTCGGACACGTCCATCTTGACGAAAGACGGGATAAGCATGGGGAGCGGGAAATCCAGCATCATCAGCACGCAGCCCACAGCGGACAGCATGGCGGTGACGGCAAGGGGGCGGATTGAACTTTTTGTCTGCATAACGATTACCTCCCTGGCCGGCGCTGCAGTCATGGCGCCGGCCGTGTGAAAATTGGCGACGGTCCCGCACAGGGGCCCACGGTCAGGAAAGCCGCAACAGCTTGTTGGAACCGGGAGGTTTGTGGGAAAACCCTGGCAAACAAAATCGCCCTGCCAGCACCTACACTGACAGGGCGAACTGCAAGCACAGCAAACAGCTTCCGTTTCTTCCATCCGGACTATACCGTCGGCCCCGGAATCGCACCGGGTCAGCGGCCGCAAAAACGGCCGGTCGCGGGCTTGCGGCTTTGCGCCGCTCACCGCCGGTGGGGAATTGCACCCCGCCCTGAAACAGACTTTCTATGTATGAGTATACCACAGGTTTTACAAAAAGCAAGAGGGTATGCTATAATAGCTGCGATCCGTTTTCCCACCAACAATATGCATGGAGAACCCCTATGCCGGATTTCACTTTTGATCTTCTGTTCCAACTGCTGCCTTCCGCGCTGCTTCTGGCCGGCGCGGTGGTCCTGCCGCTGCTCTACACCCGCGTACTGCGCAGGGTGCTGGAGCGCCTGCACAACCACCTGACGGAATGGCTCTACATCCTTTTTGACAGCTATGTGCAGCCCACCGCCCATATCCTGCGCGTCCTGCTGCTGTATCTGGCGCTGCTGTGGCTGCCCTTCCTGGCCGGAAGAACAGCGATTCTTGCGGTCCTGCGCCTGCTGTTCGACTTGGCGCTCACCTTCCTGATCGGCCTGGGCGCCTGGCGTGCCGCCCCCATGTGCAGGCTGCTGCTGCGCAGCGCCCAGAACCGTCTGGACCTTGCCACCAACAACACCATGGGCCGGTTCTTCGAGAACATTTTCCGCACGCTGGTCGCCATTTTCACCGGCATCGCGCTGCTGGACCGGATCGGGGTGCCCGTCACCGGCCTGCTGACCGGCGCAGGGGTGGCCGGCCTGGCGATCTCGCTGGCCGCCCAGTCCACGCTGTCCAACCTGATCGCCGGGATCACGCTGGTGCTGGAGCACCCCTTCGGCATCGGGGACTATGTGATCCTGGGTTCCAGCGAAGGGACGGTGGAGGATATTTCTTTCCGCTCGACCCGCATCCGCACCACCGACAACGTAGCCGTCACCATCGAAAATTCCAAGGTCTGTTCGGAATATATCCAGAACTGCAACCAGCGCAGCAGCCGCCTGTGGCAGTTCAATCTGGGGCTGACCTACGACACGCCGCCCGAAAAACTGGCCGAACTGTGCGGCGCCCTGGCGGAATTTTTGAAGGAGCAGCCAAGCGTCCAGCCGGACAGTGTAACGGTCACGGTGGACAAACTGAACGACTACAGCATCGACCTTCTGGTCCGGCTGTACCTGACCACCGTGCCTTACGGTGATTTTCTGCGGGAGAAAAGCCGCCTGAACCTGGAGATCATCCGCCTGGCCGCCCAGCACGGATGCAGCTTCGCCTTCCCCACCACCACAGTGGATCTGCCCGACAAAAACTGAATCCCCGCAAAAGCCGCGCGCCGGAAAACTCCGGCGCGCGGCGCTGCTTTGTTAGCTTCAGCGAAAAGGCAACCCCCGGCTCTGCCGGGGAGTATAAAAAAATTATATAATGCAAAAGACCTTCTGGTAGAATAGAGTTGCGGTCGGCCAACTGCAACAATAAAACCAGGAGGTCTTTT
>DXBF01000044.1 GCA_019116705.1 Candidatus Gemmiger avistercoris | reverse complement strand
AGCCGCCGACCAGCAGCACCTTGTCGATATCGGAAACCTTCAGCCCTGAATCGGCCATCGCCTTGCGCACCGGCTCCATCGTGCGCTCGACAAGGTCGGCCGTCATCTCGTTGAATTTGGCGCGCGTCAGCGTCACGTCAAGATGCTTCGGGCCGGTCGCGTCGGCGGTGATGAACGGCAGGTTGATATTGGTGGAGGTGGCGCTGGACAGCTCGATCTTGGCCTTTTCCGCCGCTTCCTTCAGGCGCTGGGCGGCCATCTTGTCTTTGCGCAGGTCGATGCCGTTCTCACGCTGGAAGTCCTCGGCCATCCAGTCGATGACGCGCTGGTCGAAGTCGTCGCCGCCCAGGTGGGTGTCGCCGTTGGTGGCCAGCACTTCGGTGACGCCGTCGCCCATCTCAATGATGGAAACGTCGAAGGTGCCGCCGCCCAGGTCGTAGACCATGATCTTCTGGTCGGATTCCTTGTCGATGCCGTAGGCCAGCGAAGCCGCGGTGGGCTCGTTGATGATACGCTTGACGTTCAGCCCCGCGATGGTGCCGGCGTTCTTGGTCGCCTGACGCTGGCTGTCGTTGAAGTAGGCGGGCACGGTGATGACCGCCTCGGTGACGGGCTCGCCCAGGTAAGCCTCGGCGTCCGCCTTCAGCTTGGAGAGGATCATGGCGCTGATCTCTTCGGGGGTGTAGTCCTTGCCGCCGGCATGGACTTTTTCCGCCGTGCCCATCTTGCGCTTGATGGAGGAGATGGTGTTTTCGGGGTTGGTGATGGCCTGACGTTTGGCCACCTGGCCCACCAGGCGTTCGCCGGTCTTGGTGAAGCCGACGACGGAGGGGGTCGTGCGGGCGCCTTCGGCGTTCGCGATGACGACGGGTTCGCCGCCTTCCATAACGGCGACGCAGCTGTTCGTAGTACCAAGGTCGATACCAATGATTTTGCTCATACTATAAAACTCCCTTCAAAAGAACTTTGAATGTGGTGAATCTCTTTGTTTATTTGAAACGGGCTGTGCCCGGTCCAGCTTTATTCCGCGACTACGACCATCGCATGGCGGATGATCTTGTCGCCGATCTTGTAGCCCTTCTGGAACACCTGCACGACGGTGCCGCTCTCCTGCCCTTCCTCGGGCGGGATCTGCTGCACGGCATTCATGAAGTTGGGGTCGAAGGGCTTTGCCAGCGCCTCGATCTCGGTGACGTGCAGGTTCTCCAGCGCTTTGGCCGCTTTGTCCAGCGTCATCATGACGCCCTTCTTGTAATTTTCATCCGCGCAGGCGGCGTTGGCGGCCATGTCCAGCGTATCCAGGATGCCCAGGATCTGGGTGACGGCATGGGAAACGCCGTCGTTGAACTTCTGGTCCGCCTCCCGCTGGCTCCGCTTGCGGTAGTTGTCGTACTCGGCGGCGGTGCGCAGCAGCTGGTCTTTCAGCTCGGCGTTTTTCTTTTCGCTGGCTTCCAGTTTGGCCTGCAGCGCCGCTTCGC
The DNA here is from genome assembly GCA_019116705.1 of Candidatus Gemmiger avistercoris. GTDB lineage: Bacteria > Bacillota > Clostridia > Oscillospirales > Ruminococcaceae > Gemmiger > Gemmiger avistercoris. Next base: position 19,383 of record DXBF01000044.1, on the reverse strand, counting down.
GGTGATGTTTTTCCTTTTTATCGCCCTTCACGTTTCCGGCGGCTTCCTTTTCCTCAGGCTTGGCCTCCGGCTGTGCGGCGTTGGTATCGGGTGCGGCAGCCTGTTCGGGCTGCGCAGCCGCTTTCTTTTCCTTCTCGTTCATTGCGGGGTCCTCCTTTGCAGTTTATTGGCCCTGCCCGGCTATGCTCTGCCCCAGTTTGGCGGAGAAATAGTCGAGGATCGGCAGGACCCGGCGGTATTCCATCCGCGTGGATCCGATCAGCGCCACCGAGCCGGTCAGGCCGCCGCCCGCCAGATAGCGCTTGCTGACGATGCAGGCGCCCGGCATGGGCGGGTCGAGATCACTGCCCAGGGTAGCCGTGATCTTGCCGCCGTCCGGCTGCAGCAGCGCGGTGGCTGCCGCATCGTCGGAGAAAATTTCCAGCAGCGTTCCCAGGTTCTGGCGCACATCCGGCATTTTTGCCAGATACTGCGCCCCCTGCAGGCAGGCCTGCGGCCCCATGGTGACCAGCGCCTGCGCCGCCAGAATGACCGGCGCCAGGCGTTCGCCGCTGGCCAGGACCATACTTGCCAGCAGGCGCGGCGTAAGGTCCTGCGGCGCGACAAAGGTCAGCCCGCGGTTGAGCAGCTGCGCCAGGCTGGTGGCATCGTCCCGGGTCAGGCCGGTGTCCACCCGCGCCACGCGGGTACGGACCCCGCCCGCGCTGGTGACGGCCAGCACCGCCGCCGAGTAGCGCCCCACCTGCACCACCTCAAAGTGGGCGATGCACAGGTCCGGGGCCTGCGGCGTGGTGACCGCCGCCGCACAGCCGGTCAGGTCGGCCAGACAGCGGGCGGCCGCAGGCGCCAGACGCTCGGGCTCGGCGTCCATGCCGGTAAACAGGTCGTCGATATGGCGGCGGTCCTCCTCCGGCAGACGGATGCTTCCGGGCGCTTCGATCAAGTGGTCCAGGTAATAGCGGTACCCTTGCGCGCTGGGCACCCGCCCCGCGCTGGTGTGCGGCTGTTCCAGCAGCCCCAGCTTTGTCAGGGCGGCCATCTCGTTGCGCAGGGTGGCGCTGGAAAGCGCCATATCAAAGTAGCTTGCCAGCAGCCCGGAACCCACCGGTTCCCCGTCGCTGGCATACAGGGCCACGATCGCTTCCAGAATGCGCTGCTTGCGCGCGTCCATCGCCACGGCCCTCATCTCCTTCGCTGCGTTTCAGATTTGTTTTAGCACTCTTTATCTCCGAGTGCTAAGTTTATTATAATCTCCATTTTTCGTCTGTCAAGAGGTTTGGGCAAACTTTTTTCAAGTTTAACAGTTTCGTCACAATCCCGTCCGGCCTTGACAGGAAGCGTCCCGCCGCCCTATACTTTCCTGTAAACGGGAGCGCACGGCAAAAGCCCTGCCCGGAAGCGAGGGCCTCAACGGGCAGGGCTTCGGCAGGGCGGTTTCACCCCTCCATCCAGCGGGCAAGAAAACTGGCCGCCATGCCGACGGGCTGGGCGGCTTCCTCCCCGGGGGCAGCGTCCCGCGCGGTACCGGGCAGCAGTACGCCGCCTTCCACATCGCCGCGCACCACGATCGGCGCAGCACAGAGCAGCTGGCGTTCCCCCCGCTCAAACAGCCGCGTACGCTGGCGGGGGTCCTCCGGCGCGGTGTATACCGCACGCCCCGCCAGGACCTGTTCCACTTCCGCCGAGATGTCCCGCCCCAACAGGTCGGCGCGGCCCGCCCCGGCGGCCGCCGTGATCCGGGCGCGGTCGCACACCAGCACCGGGCGGCCCAGGTTTTTGGCCAGCACCTCGGCATAGATGTCAGCCAGCTGGCCCAGTTCCACCAGGGGCGAATACTTTTTAAAAACCACTTCCCCATCGGCTGCCGTGAAGATCTCCAGCGTATCGCCCTGGCGGATGCGCTGGGTGCGGCGGATCTCCTTGGGGATGACCACACGGCCCAGTTCGTCGATACGGCGTACGATTCCAGTTGCTTTCATTGTGCTTCCTCCATTTGGATTTGGTGGTAGTATTTGCTAAACGCGGCGATTTATGTACAGGAGGGTATCTATGGGATTGCTGCAGACCACGCTGTGCTATCTGGAACAGGACGGCTGTTACCTGATGCTGCACCGCGTGAAGAAAAAACAGGACGTCAACCATGACAAGTGGATCGGTGTTGGCGGCAAGTTCGAGCCCGGGGAGACCGCCCTGGCCTGCGCCCTGCGGGAAGTGCGGGAGGAGACCGGCCTGACCATGCGCGCGCCGCAGTACCGGGGTATCGTGGATTTTTACTGCCCGCCCTGGCCCGCCGAGCGCATGCACCTGTACACCTGCGCCCGTTTCAGCGGCGTCATGGCAGAATGCGACGAAGGCACGCTGGAGTGGGTACCCAAGGAAACTGTGCAGACGCTGCCGATCTGGCCCGGGGACAGGCTGTTTTTCCGCCTGCTGGCCGCCGGGGCGCCATTTTTCCATCTGGAACTGTACTATGACGGGGACGCCCTGGTGCGCGCCGTGCTCAACGGCCGCGAGGCCGATCTGTAAACCGTCCGCCTTTGCCGTTTCCCGCACGGCCGGGAGCGGCTTTTTTTCTGCCCCTCTGCCTTGCACAAAGGCCCAAAAAAGGGTATACTATGCCTATATATAAGGAAAAGGAGGGTCTGCCATGAAAGCCGACCGCTATTGTTTTGACGGTTCCACCCCCTGTGATCTCCACAAGCTGCCCTGCGATGCCAAACGCGACGGCGTGGAAAAAGCGCAGATCCTGGAAAAGACCGCCGCCAACCTGGTGGAAATGGCCGCCCTGCAGGACGCCCTCTATGCCGACGGGCGGGAAGGGCTGGTCTTTATCCTGCAGGCGCTGGATGCCGCCGGCAAGGACAGCACCATCAAACATGTGATGAGCGGCCTGAACCCCCAAGGCGTGCGGGTGACCAGCTTCAAGCAGCCCAACAGCGAGGAACTGAGCCACGATTTTCTGTGGCGCATCCATAAGGCGCTGCCGCCCCGGGGGTCCATCGCCATCTTCAACCGCAGCTACTACGAGGACGTGCTGGTGGTGCAGGTGCATGACCTGCAGAAAGGCTACAAGATGCCGCCCCGCACACTGAAAGGCGGCAAAGAGGCCTTTTTCCAGAACCGCTATGCGCAGATCCGCCATTACGAAGATTACCTCTACGACAATGGGTACCGCGTTGTCAAGATCTTCCTGCATCTGTCCAAAAAAGAGCAGAAAATGCGGTTCCTGGAACGGATCGACAACCCGGCCAAAAACTGGAAATTCTCCCGCAGCGACCTGGCAGAGCGGGCGCATTTTGACGAATATATGCACCTGTTCGAAGAAGTCATCGACGCTACCGCCACGAAACAGAGCCCCTGGTATGCGATCCCGGCGGACCAGAAATGGTACACCCGCTACCTTGTGAGCGAGGTGGTCATCGACGCGCTGCGCCGTTGCTGCCATGAATACCCCAAACTGCCCGAGGGCGCGCTGGACGAACTGAAAGACTGCCGCACCTGGCTGGAAGCGGAGGACTGAGGATGCCCCCCATTCGTGTGCTGCAGGTCATGCCCGCCATGGACGCGGGCGGCATGGAAACTTTTGTGATGAACGTCTACCGCACCATCGACCGGGAACAGGTGCAGTTCGACTTTCTCTACCATTACGACAAGCCCTGCTTTTTTGACGACGAGATCCAGGCCCTGGGCGGCCGGCTGTTCAAGACGACGGTCCGGCAGGACAACCGTCTGCCCCGCTACCTGCGGGAACTGCGCGCCCTGTTCGCCGCGCATCCCGAGTGGCGCATCCTCCACGGGCACTACAGCGGGTTCGGCATGTTCTACAATACGGCGGCCCGCCGGGCCGGGGTGCCGGTGCGGGTGGGCCACAGCCACAACACCGCCTACGAGCACAACCTGGTGGGGCTGCTGGACCGGCTGATGAGCAGCCGGTTTTCCGCCGGGCTGACCGACCGCTTCGCCTGCAGCCGGCAGGCCGGCGAGATGCTCTTCGGCAGCGCCCCCTTTACGGTACTGCCCAACGGCATCGACACCGCCGTGTTCGCCGCCCGTGATCCCCGCCGCCGTGCGCTGCTGCGGGGCGAGTTGGGGGTAGCCGACGACGAGATCCTGCTGGGGCATGTGGGCCGCTTTACGGCCCAGAAAAACCACCCCGGGCTGCTGCGCATATTTGCCGCTGCGGCAAAGCGGATGCCCCGGGCCCGGCTGGTGCTGCTGGGCGGCGGCCCCGCGCCCTACATAGAGCAGATGCGCGCGCTGGCCCGGGATCTGGGCCTGGGCGAACGGGTGATCTTTGCCGGGGTGCGCAGCAACATCCAGGGCTTCTACGACGCCATGGACGCCTTTTTGCTGCCCAGCCTGTTCGAAGGGCTGCCCGTGGTGCTGGTGGAAGCCCAGACCGCCGGGCTGCCCTGTTTTGTGGCCGATACCATCGACCGCGGCGCGGCGTTTACCGACCGGGTACATTTTCTGCCCCTGCAGGACCCCGAGGCCTGGGCGCGCTGCCTTGCGGCGGCCAGCCTGCGGCGGGACCCCGACGCCCGGCGCAAGGCCGTGGACGCCGGGTATGACATCCACACCAGCGCCCGGGTCCTGCAGGAGTTTTATCTGCGCCGTTATGCGGAGGTGACTGCATGATGCTGGGACCCGATACGCCCCGGTGCGAAGTGGCCGTCATCGTGCCGGTCCACAACGGGGCGGCCTATCTGCCGGACTGTCTGGCGGCCATCGCCGCCCAGAGCCTGCACGATTTTTGCTGCATCCTGGTGGACGACGGCTCAACCGATGGTTCCGCCGCCCTCTGCGACGAGGCCGCCGCCAACGATCCCCGGTTCGTGGCCCTTCACCAGCCCCGGAGCGGCGTCAGCGCCGCCCGCACGGCAGGCGTGCGCCGGGCGCGGGAACTGGGGGCCATCTGGCTGGCCTTCTGCGACGCCGACGACCGCTACCACCCCGATTTTCTGCGCACGCTGCACCACGCCGCCCAGGACGCCGCCCTGCCGCTGGCCTGCTGCCGGTACGACACCTTTACCGACGCGCCCCCCGCGGACGCCGCCGCGCCGGAAGCCTACCGGGTGCTGGCGGCCCCCGCCCACCTGGAGGCGCTGCTGCGGGACCACGCCGTAGACTACGGGCTGTGGAACAAGCTGTACGCCGCCGGGTTGCTGACCGAGGAGATGCTGGACAACGGCCTTGCCTACAACGAGGACCTGCTGGCCAACTGGCGGGCTTTCCTGCGGGCCAAAGGCTGTGCCTTCTGTGACTTTGCGGGTTACCACTACCGCCAGCACGCGGAGAGCGCCACCCACCGCGCCCTGCCGCCCCAAAGCATCGACGACCAGCGCCGGGCGGCGGCTTTGATCCGCGGGGATGTGCCCGCCCAGTGGCCGGAACTGCAGCAGACGGCCAACGCTTTCTACTACGAAAAGCTGGTCTACCTGGCCAGCATGATCCACCGCCGGGCGGACGCCGACGCTTACCGCGTGCAGCTGGGGGAACTGAACATCGGCATCACCGCCGGATTGAAGGACCCGCAGCTGGGGCGCAATCCCCGCCTGCCTTTTGCCATCCGCGCGGCCGCCTGGGCCACCGTGCACGCCCCCAGGCTCTGGCGGCGCATCTGCCGCAAATTCTTAAAGGACAGACAGTAATGCGTTTTTTGTTCATTCTGGACCGGGTGGAAAACCCCGCCAGCGCCAACGCCCTGCTGGGCCGCCGTCTGGCCGCCGAACTGCAGGCCGCCGGGCATGAGATCCATCTGCTGGAACTGTGGGACGGTCAGACGCCGTGCCCCGCTGCGCCGCAGGGCATGACGCTGCACACCCTCGCCTTTGCCGACGAACGGCTGATGAACGAAGCGCTGGAAAACGGCATGCGCGGCGGCACCCCGGTGCCCCTGCGGCTGCTGCGGCTGGCCGCCCACCCCACGGCGGCGGCGGCAGCCTTCCGGCAGCTGGTGCTGCACGCCCCCCGCCGCACCGTGGACACCCGCCGTATGGTGGAGCGGTTGGATGCCGCATACCATTACGACGCCGTCTGCGCGGTCTGCGCCCCCTACCGGGCGGCTTTTGCGCTGGAAACAGCGCGCATCGGCGGCAAAAAGCTGCTCTGGCAGCTGGACCCCTACGCCAGCAACCGGGATTACCGGGCGCCGGGCGGTTTTGACCGGGAAGGGCGGCTGCTGGACGCCGTCCACGCCACGCTGGTCACGCCCCAGGCCCTGCCGGACTATGAGGGCGGACCGCTGAGCCCCTGGCGCGGCAAGGTGCACCCCGCCGGGTTCCCGGTGCTGCTGCCGGTGCCGCCCGCGCCCCCGCACGAGGGGACCCGCTGCGTGTTCTGCGGCAGCCTGTACCCGGCCCTGCGGGAGCCGGATTTTGCCCTGCAGCTTTTTACCGCGCTGGACGATCCCGCCCTGACGCTGACGATGGCGGGGGGCGGCTGGCAGCGCTTTGAACCCCAGGCCCGCCGGGCGCAGGCGGCGCTGGGCAGCCGCTTCGTGCGCCCCGGCCCGGTGCCGCCGGAACAGGCCGCCGCGCTGGAAGCGGGGGCTGATATCCTGCTGAGCCTGGGCAACCGTTACGACAACCAGATGCCCAGCAAGCTGTTCGGCTATTTCGGCAGCGGCAAGCCGGTGCTGCATCTGGCCGTCAGCGACGGCGACCCCACCCTGCCCTATCTGGAACGGTACCCGCTGGCGCTGGTGCTGCGGCAGCAGGACGGCGTTACCGGCGCTGTGCTGGCACGGCTGCGCCGCTGGCTGGCTGAGGTAGGCAGCCGCCGCCTGCCCTACGAAGAAGCCGCCGCCCTCTACCCGGATTTCACGCCCCGTCGGGTGGCCGGGGTGTTTTTGGCCGCGGTCCAGTGACGTTTGACGAAGAAGGAGCCCCACATGCACGTTCTTTGGCTTGTCAGCATGGTATTGCCCCAGGCGGCCCGTGCCTGCGGGCTGGCCGCCGCCAGCGATGTGAGCGGCGGCTGGCTGACCGGGCAGCTCACCGCTCTGCGCGGGCGGCCCGGTCTGCGGCTGACGGTGGCCTGCGTGGCCCCCCGGCAGCGGCGCGCCCTCTGCGGCACACTGGACGGGGTGCAGTACCACATCCTGCCGCAAGCCGGTGCACTGGGACCCCTGCTGGACGAAACGGAGCCGGATCTTGCGCACCTGTGGGGCACCGAGTATGCCGCTGCCGCCGCGCTGCAGCAGGCCGCCGCGGCGCGGCGGCTTCCCCTGCTGGTCGGCATCCAGGGGGTCATGCGCGACTGTGCCGCCCATCTGTGCGGCGGCGTGCCCGCCGCCTGCCTGCACAGCACGCCGCTGGACCGGCTGCTGGACAGCCTGATCCCCGGCGCGCTGCTGGACAAGGCCCAGGCGGATTTCGACGCGCTGGCCCGAAGCGAGGCGGCGCTGCTGGGGCAGGCCCGCTATGTGACGGGGCGCACCGGCTTTGACCGCCGCGCCGTAACGGAACTGGCCCCGGAGGCCCGCTACTTCCCCTGCAACGAAACGCTGCGGCCGCTGTTTTACACCGGCACGCTGTGGCATGCGCGGGATTTTGGCAGCGCGCCGGTACTGCTGCTGCCCCAGGGGAACTATCCGCTGAAAAACCTGCACACCCTGCTGCGGGCGCTGCCCGCCGTGCTGCGGCGCTGGCCGGACGCCGTGCTGCGCATCGCGGGCTGGCCCCCGGTGGACAAAGGGCCGCTGCTGCGCCCGGTGCTGGACCGGCTGTTCCCCTACCAGCGCTATTGCCGCCGACTGGCCCACGAACTGGGGGTCGCGGAACATGTCCGCTATACCGGCCCGCTGGACGCCGCCGCCATGCGGCAGGCTTATTTGGACGCCGATGTTTTTGTGCTGCCTTCCCAGAGCGAGAACAGCCCCAACAGCCTGGGCGAAGCCATGCTGCTGGGCCTGCCCTGCGTGGCGAGTTGCACAGGCGGCATCCCCGACATGCTGCAGAGCGGTGCCGAGGGGCTGTTATACGGCAAGCCGCTGGACGCCGAAGCTCTGGCGCAGAGCCTTTGCGCGGTGCTGGCCGCCCCCGACGGCGGCGCGGCGCTGGGGCAGGCCGCCCACACCCGGGCGCTGCACACCCATGACCCGGCCGCCAACGCCGAAACGCTGGCGGCCATATACAAGACGATCCTGCAGGAGGGCGCGCCGTGAACGGAAACCCGTGGAAAACCACCATCATCATCCCCTGCTACAAAGCCGCCGCCACCCTGCAGAGAGCCGCGGCCAGCGCCCTGGACGGCGCGCCGCCGGACACCGAACTGCTGCTGATCGACGACGGCAGCCCCGACGATACCGGCGCGCTGTGCGACGCGCTGGCCGCCGGGGACCCCCGCATCCGGGCGCTGCACCGCCCCAACGGCGGCGCCGGCGCGGCGCGCAACACCGGGCTGGACGCCGCCGAAGGCCGCTGGGTGCTGTTCCTGGACGCCGACGACGAGCTGCTGCCCGGCCTGTGGGAAGCGCTGGCGCGCTGCGACGCCGGGGCGGACATGATCCTGTTCGGCCTGCGCCGTGCCAGCGCCCCCCGGCGCGATGTGGCCGCACCTCTGCCGGAGGGATGCTACCGCGGGCTGGCGGCCCTGGGGGACGCCCTGTCCCCCCTGCTGTTCGAGACCGGCCTGCTGGCCGCCCCCTACCCCAAACTGTTCCGGCGGGCCGCCATCGGCCCCCTGCGGTTCGAGGAACGCCTCAAAATCAACGAGGATGTCCTGTTTAACATACTTTTTTTACAAAATTCGACTGCCATTTATTGCCTGCGTGGTGTATACTATAAGCAAAACGACCTTGCGGGGGGCAGCCTGTCCCGCTCGCTGCGGGGCGATCTGCTGGACGCGGAGGAAACGATCCGTCCGGCGCTGGAAGCCCTGCTGCGCCGGAACGGCCTGGACCCGGCCCCTTACCTGCGGACCAGCCGGGTACGCGCCTGCCTGAACCAGTACGGGCTGTTGACCGGCTGCCGGGGGAGCATGCCCTTCCGCCAGCGCCGGGACCTGTTTACCCGTATTCTGGCGGACGGCGACGCCCGCAGCGCCCTGCTGGCGCGGCTGCGCCGGGACCCCAACCGGCTGCTGGCCCTGCCCTACCGTCTGGGCGCGGCCTGCCGCTGGCCGGGATTCCTGGCTGCCTACACCCTCGCCAAACAGCGTTTTTTGTGATCCCACACAAGGAGAGGCCCTATGGGTGATTCCCCGAAAATCAGCATCATATCCACCGTTTACAACACCGGGAAATTCCTGCCCCTCGCTGTGCAGAGCATCCTGGCCCAGACGTTCACCGATTTTGAACTGCTGCTGGTGGACGACGGCAGCACCGACGGGTCGGGCGCGGTATGCGACGAACTGGCCCGGGGCGACGCCCGCGTGCGGGTCTTTCACCAGCCCAACGGCGGCCCCGCCCACGCCCGCAATACCGGGCTGGACCACGCCCGCGGCGCCTATGTGGGGTTTGTGGACTCCGACGACCTGATCGCCCCCGCCATGTACGAAACGCTCTACCGCGCCGTGCAGCGACCCGGCGTCCGGCTGGCCGCCTGCACCGGCGACTGCATCGACGAGGAGGGCCGCCCCATACCCGGGCGGATGGTAAAGATCCGCCGCCACGGCGTGCGGGACGCTCAGGAGCTGCTGCTGGAGACTTTCCAGACCGGCAGCTACTACGGGCCGCTGAGCTGGAACAAGCTGTTCGACATCCGCCTGTTCCGGGACAAGGGCATCCACTACGACGAGACCATGCTCTTCGGTGACGACGCCAGCGTGCTGCACCGCGTTTTTGAAGGGGAACGCTGCAACTGCCTGCCCGACGTCCTGTACCACTACCGCACCCGGGCCGGGCAGATCACCGGCGGCGGCGCGTTCCCGCCGCGCAAGCTGGACGATCTGCGCATGTACTGGGACTGGCTGCAGTATTTTGCCGTGCAGCCCGGGCGCCTGGAATACCGCCGCTGGGCCACCGTCTGGTACTGGCGGGTGTTTTACCAGTTCTGGTGCCAGGCCGGAGCCGCCGGGAACCTGGCCGGGCTCAAACCCAATTTCAAAGTCCACAAAAGGCATCTGGACGCCGTATTGCCGGATCTGCTGCGCAGCCCGCTGCTGCCGCCCGGTGAAAAAATACGGGCTCTGTTATTTTGCGCCAACCCCTCCGCACTGTATTCCGCAGCAACTGCGTGGGGCCGCCTGACTGGCAAAAAGAGGAAGGGGAATTGAATCGTATGCAACGGATAGAAATCAGCGTGATCGTGCCGATCTACAACACCGGGGTGTTTTTGCCCGAGTGTCTGGACAGCATTCTGGCACAGGACGTCCAGGTACCGTATGAAGTCCTGCTGGTGGACGATGGTTCCACCGACGGCTGCGGCGAGATTTGCGACGAATACGCCGCCAAAGACCCGCGGGTGCGTGTGTTCCACCAGGAGAACCAGGGCCTTTCCGCCGCGCGCAACACCGGCATCGACGCCGCGCGCGGCCGCTATTACGCCTTTGTGGACTCCGACGACGTGGTGCTGCCCGCCTACCTGAGCACGCTGTATGCCGCCTGCGAGAAGCACGACGCCTACATGGCGCTCTGCGCGGTGGAGGATGTGCAGGAAAACGGCCGGAGCTGTGTTCCGCCCCATTCCACCCATCCGAACCGGGAGGGCGTATTCTGCGGCAAAGACCTGCTGAACGAGTTCTACACCCCCAACGGCACCGTCTACACGGTAGCCTGGAACAAACTCTACCGCGCCGAGGTGTGGAAACTGCTCCACTATCCCGAAGGCCGCCTGCATGAAGATGACTTTGTGGCCCACCGCCTGTTCTGGCGTTGCGACAAGGTGGTTTGCGTGGATACCCTCCTCTACCACTACCGGCTGCGGGACGGCAGCATCTGCCGCACTTCCATCAAGCCGGAAGCCTTCGACGCGGTGGACGGCCTTGCGGACCGCTATCGTTTCTATGTGGAAAACAACGCCGACCGCACCGTCATCGACTCGGCCTACGCCGCCTGCTGGCGCCGCTATCTGTTCCTGTGCGCCAAGGTGCGCCAGAACCCCACGCCGCAGCTGGTCAAGGCCATCAGTAAGGAGCAGTTCCTCATGCAAGGGCTCATCAGCTACCTGCCCAACTGCCGCCATATGAAGATGACGGAAAAACTCTCGGCCGCGCGCTGGTCCATGATGAGCGCCGAAAGTCTGTGCCCCCTCAAGAAGTAAAAACTGCCTGACAGGCAAATCCACGCTGAAAAGGAGCCGATCTTGGCGATCCTGAGACCCGACAAAGAGAAAGAACGACTGCCGCGCATCCTGCTGGTGCCGCCGCCCGACCTGCCGGTCCCTGCCGTTCAGGGGGGCGCGGTGGAGACCCTGCTGACCCACCTGATCCGCGAAAATGAGCGCCAGGGCCAGCTGGATCTTTTATGCGCCAGCATTCCCGATGAGGCCGCCCGCCGCGCCGCCGAAGGGCTGCGCCACACCCGGATGCTCTTTATCGCACGGCCGCACGGGCACCGCCGCTACTGGCCGATGGTCTTTGCAGAGCGCTGCCTGGGCATCGCCGCCCCCTACGACCCCTGGTACCAGAAAGTACAGCTCTCGCTGGCGCTGGAACCGCCCGCCCCCGACCTGATCGTGGCCGAGGGCGGCAACCTGACCCAGTGCAGCGCCATCAGCCGCATGTTCGGCCGCCGCCGCTGCCTGGCGCACCTGCACGGGCAGACGGCCTGCAGCCCCGTGATGGATGCCATCTACGGCGGCATCCTGGCCCTGAGCCGTTTCATCCGCGACGACTACCTGAAAAACAGCACGCTGCCCCCCCAGCACGCCCACATCCTGCACAACTGCGTGGATGTGCGCCGCTTCTGCCCCGGCCCGGTCCCCCTGAGCCTGCGCACCCAGCTCGGCTTCAGCAGCCAGGATTTTGTGGTGCTGTTCTGCGGGCGTCTGGAGCCCGACAAAGGCATCCACAAACTGATGGAGGCGCTGACCCTGTTGCCGGTGCCCCACATCAAACTGCTGATCGTGGGCAGCCCGTTCTTCGGGCGCACCCAGCAGAGCAGTTTTCTGCGGCGGCTGGAACAACAGGCCCGCACGCTGGGCAACCGGGTGCAGTTCACCGGGTACCTCCCCAACGAAGACCTGCCCGACTATTACCGGCTGGCCGACCTGGTCTGCGTGCCCACCCTGGTGGAAGAAGCCGCCGGGCTGGTGGCCATGGAGGCCATGGCCTGCGGCCGCCCGGTACTGGCTACCCGCAGCGGCGGCATGCCCGAATACCTGGAAGGCAGCCAGGCCGTGCTGGTGGAACGGGGCGATACCGTCGCCGACCAGCTGGCCTGGAGCATCCGCATGCTGTACGAGCATCCCGCCCTCTGCGCCGAGATGGGCGCGGCCGGCGCCAAACGGGCCCAGGACTTTTCGGTAGAACGCTACTATCAGGATTTCGTGCGCATCGTGCACGAGGTTTTGCAGAATGGAGGTGCCTCATGAACCGCCCTGCTGTCTGTGTCGTCGTGCCGGTCTACCGCGCCGAAGCCACGCTGGACCGCTGCGTGCAGAGCGTCCTTTCCCAGAAAGTGGCGGGCGGCGTGGGCTGCGTGCTGGTGGACGACGGCAGCCCTGACGCCAGCGGCGCCCTCTGCGACGCCTGGGCCGCCCGGGACCCCCGCGTGCGGGTGATCCACCAGGAGGACCGGGGCGTGTCCAGTGCCCGCAACGCAGGCATGGCCGCGGCGGACAGTGAGTTCCTTGTTTTTCTCGACTCCGACGATGCGCTGCGCCCCGGCGCTTTACAGGCCGCCTTGCAGGCCCAGCAGGCCGCGCCCGGTGACTTTGTGCTCTGGCACTACACCACCGGGGAGGCCGACCCCGCCGTGGCCGCGCCGGACGCCGACCCCCGTCCCCCACAGGGGCTGGCCCGCCTGTGGCTGGACTGCCTGCTGGCCATGCCCTGGAACAAGCTGTACCACACAGCGCTGGCGCAGCAGATCCGTTTCAACGAATCGTATACTCTTGGAGAAGATCTACAATTTGTATTGGATTATATTGCCTTGCTGCAGCGCCAGCGCCCCGGTTTTTCCTATCGCGTGGTGCGCAGCCCGCTGACTTACTACAACTGCAGCCAGACGGGCACCCTTTCCACCCGCTACCACGCGAACTACTGCGAGATCTGGCCCCAGCACTTTTCCAAGCTGAACGCCGCCTGTCTGGCCGCCCAGTGTCCGGCCGAAGACCTGCGCCTGTTGCACCGGGCGGAACTGACCGTCTATGCCGAGGGTGTGGCCGACATCCTGCGCCGGGACCCCGCGCCGCTGGACGGCCTGAAACGCGACAAGGCCGCCGCCGCCCTGCGTGCCCCCTGGCTGCAAACCCTGCTGGAACAGATGCGCGCCGAGCGCTGCTACAGCGCCTACTACCTGCCCTGCCGCTGGCGCAGCACCCGCCTGCTCTACACCATGGCGGAGGCCAAGCGTACCGGCTCCCCGCTGTACGGCAAGCTGGACTGGGCCGGGTACTACCTGCTGCTGGGCCGTCTGCGGCGGGACTGATCCCTGCACAACATAAGCCCCCGGGCGCAGATCCCTGCCGCCCGGGAGTTTTTGTCTGCAAAAAAATCCCCACCGTTCGGAGCAGAAAACGGTGGGGAAAACAAGAGGCAGACTACAAAAAAGGCGCAGAGCAAAACACCAAAAAACGGAGGCGCAGCCTGCTCTTGGCGGGAACCGCGCCGGAGAGGCAGACCGGGAGCGGTTCGAGATTGGCTATGGTTAGTGTTCGCTAACCACGGTTATACTTTACCACATTCCCGCCCTGCTGTCAACAGATTTCGCAAATTTTTTTTCGCGCTGCGCCACTAAGCGGGGCTGACGGCCAGAGGTTGGCCGCCCGGCGCCCCGGCTCAGCGTTTGGGCGCGTCGGGGTACTCCTGCACGTGCAAAAGTTCCTCCGCCTGCTGTACCTCTTCCCCGGTGGGGGTGCGCACCCCGTCCAGCGGGTACGGGATGCCCAGGTTCTTCCATTTGAACAGCCCCAGCGTGTGGTAGGGCAGCACCTCCACCCGGCGCACGGTGGGCAGTGTCCGAATAAAAGCGTCCAGCTGCCGCAAGCCCGCCGGGTCGTCGGTCAGGCCGGGCACCAGCACATGCCGGACCCACAGCGGCACGCCCTTTTCAGCCACATAGCGGGCCATGGCCAGGATGTTGGCGTTGCCGTGCCCGGTCAGCGTCTCGTGGCGCGCGCCGTCGATCTCTTTCAGGTCCAGAATGACCAGGCTGGTATGGGCCAGCAGTTCGTCAAAGCGGGCCATCCAGGCTGCATCCTCCGGCGCGAAGGGCTGGCCGCTGGTATCCAGCGCCGTGTGGACGCCCTTGGCCCGGGCCAGGCGGAACACTTCGCTGACAAAGTCCAGCTGCAGCAGCGGTTCGCCGCCGCTGATGGTCAACCCGCCGTTGTTTTTCCAGTAGTTGTGGTAGCGGTAGGCTGCCGCAAACGCCTGCTGCGGCGTTTGGGCGCGGTCGCGGGTGAAGGCCCAGGTCTCGGGGTTGTGGCAGTACTGGCAGCGCATGGCGCACCCCTGCAGAAAGAGGACGTACCGCACCCCCGGCCCGTCCACGAGCCCGAAGGTCTCGACCGAGTGGACATAGCCCACGGTCTGGTTTTCCTGTGACATACAATCAGCTCCTTACCGGGCGCCGGAAACAGACGCCCTGATCCATAAATACGGCGGCGCAGCGCCGCAGGGATTGGCCCATAAAAAGGCCCGCGGCCGCGCAGGCGGCCGCGGGTCGTTGCTTTTATGCGCGGCGTTACATCGTCTTGTGGCAGGTGCGGGCGATGACGTCCAGCTGCTGCTCACGGGTCAGGTCGATAAACTTGACCGCATAGCCGGAAACACGGATCGTGAAGTTGGCGTACTCCTCCTTCTCGGGGTGTTCCATGGCGTCGATCAGCTTTTCGGTGCCAAAGACGTTCACGTTCAGATGGTGCGCGCCCTGATCAAAGTAGCCGTCCATGACCTGGACCAGATTCTCCACACGCTCCTGCTCGCTGTGGCCCAGGGCGTCGGGGTTGATGGTCTGGGTGTTGGAGATGCCGTCCAGCGCCCAGTGGTAGGGCAGCTTGGCCACCGAGTTGAGGGAGGCCAGCAGGCCGTGGGTCTCGGCCCCATAGCTGGGGTTGGCGCCCGGCGCAAAGGGCTTGTAGGCTTCGCGGCCGTCGGGCATGGCGCCGGTGGCTTTGCCGTAGACCACGTTGGAGGTGATGGTCAGGATGGAGGTGGTGGCCTCCGAGTTGCGGTAGGTGTGGCGGCGCTTGACTTTCTCCAGGAAGCTGCGCAGCAGGTTGACGGCGATATCGTCGGCGCGGTCATCATCGTTGCCGTACTTGGGGAAGTCGCCCTCCACCTCGTAGCTGGTGACCAGGCCCTGCTCGTTGCGGATGCACTTGACCTTGGCGTACTTGATGGCGCTGAGGGAGTCCACCACGTGGCTGAAGCCCGCGATGCCGGTGGCAAAGGTGCGGCGCACGTCGGTGTCGATGAGGGCCATCTCGGCGGCCTCATAGTAGTACTTGTCGTGCATATACTGGATGAGGTTCAGGATGTTGACGTAGAGGCCGGCCAGCCAGTCCATCATCACATCGTACTTTTTCATGACCTCGTCGTAGTCCAGGTACTCGCCGGTGATGGGAGCGTAGGCCGGGCCCACCTGTTCGCCCAGCTTTTCGTCCACACCGCCGTTGATGGCGTAGAGCAGGCACTTGGCCAGGTTGGCGCGGGCGCCGAAGAACTGCATCTCCTTGCCGGTCTGGGTGGCGGAAACGCAGCAGCAGATGGAATAGTCGTCGCCCCAGACCGGCTTCATCACGTCGTCGTTCTCATACTGGACCGAGGAGGTCTTGATAGAGATGCGCGCGGCGTAGTCCTTGAAGGTCTCGGGCAGGGCCGAGGAGTACAGCACCGTCATGTTGGGTTCCGGCGCGGGACCCATGTTCTCCAGCGTGTGCAGGAAGCGGAAGTCGGTCCGGGTGACCATGGAGCGGCCGTCCATACCGATGCCCGCCACTTCCAGCGTGGCCCACACGGGGTCGCCGCTGAACAGCTGGTTGTAGCTGGGGATGCGGGCGAACTTGACCATGCGGAACTTCATGACCAGATGGTCGATCAGTTCCTGGGCCTCGCTCTCTGTGAGGATGCCGCGGTCCAGGTCGCGCTGGATGTAGATATCCAGGAAGGTGGAGATGCGGCCCACGCTCATGGCGGCGCCGTTCTGAGTCTTAATGGCGGCCAGATAGCCGAAGTACAGCCACTGGACGGCCTCCTTCGCGTTGGCGGCAGGCTGGGAGATGTCGTAGCCGTAGGCGGCGGCCATCTCCTTCATGCCCTTGAGCGCGTCGATCTGCAGGGCCAGTTCCTCCCGCTGGCGGATCACATCGTCCAGCATGGTGCCGTCGCCGCAGTTCAGCAGGTCGTTCTGCTTTTCGCGGATCAGGAAGTCGATGCCGTACAGCGCCACGCGGCGGTAGTCGCCCACGATGCGGCCGCGGCCGTAGGTGTCGGGCAGGCCGGTGACGATGTGGCTGTGGCGGGCCTTGCGCATCTCCGGCGTGTAGGCGTCGAACACCGCCTGGTTGTGGGTGCGGGCGTATTTGGTAAAGATCTCATGCAGCTTGGGGCTGGGGGTATACCCGTAGGTGGTGCAGGCCTGTTCCGCCATCTTGATGCCGCCGTAGGGCATGAAGGCGCGCTTGAGGGGCTTGTCGGTCTGCAGGCCGACGATCTGCTCCAGATCCTTGAGTTCCGGGTCGATATAGCCGGGGCCGTAGGCCGTCAGGCCGGAAACGACCTCCGTCTCCATATCCAGCACGCCGCCCTTGGCGCGCTCCTCTTTCTGCAGGCGCTGCAGCGCGCCCCACAGTTTATCCGTCGCTTCAGTGGGCCCTGCAAGGAAACTTTCGTCCCCCGCATAGGGCGTATAGTTTTTCTGGATGAAGTCGCGGGTGTTGACTTCTTCCTTCCAGATGCGGCCTTCAAAGCCTTCCCACTGTTTGAAGTCTGTCATAGTAACACTCCTTCTGATCGTTCCGATCGCCTATATCTGGTGTTGCAGCAGATACTATAATACCATATCTGCAAAAAAACGCAAGAGCGAAACGGCTGTTTTTGCGGATTTTTTCTGCTGCCCCTATACTATATCAAAATAATATGATATTAGCTGTTGTTCCGGCAACAGTATGGACGATTTTTTGTATTCCTCCTTCCCCCTGCGGCGGCAAAAGTACGTCCCCGGCTGCAAGTTAGCTCTAACTAACTTACAGCCATACGATACCACATCGATTCCCCGCTGTCAAGCCCGCGCGCCGTTACCGCCACAAAAAGTACCGTACAAACCAAAACCGGGCGTTCCATTCTGGGAACGCCCGGCTTTTTTACCACAAATTGTACGTCTGGATCGGGATATTATACGAATACCCCTGCATCAGCAGCGCCAGGAAGCAGACGCCGCTGACGATGTGCCACGCCAGCGCCCCTCCGCAGAGGGCCGCCCGCAGCCCCAGGCGGCCGCCCCGCAGCCCGGCGCGCCAGCCGGCGCAGGCCCGCAGCCAGACCGAGACCGATTCCAGCAGGAACACCCAGAAGCAGATGAAAGGGCCCCACCAGAGGTTGGCATGGTAGAGGCGCTCGCCGCTTTCCACCAGCAGCAGCGCTTCCGCCATCGCCACGCAGAAAGTGAGCAGGCTGAAGCGGTAGCGGAAACTGCCCCAGGCCCGACGGCCCAGCAGCAGCCCCACCGCTCCCACAAAGACGAAGGAGCGCAGCAGCCCCAGCACGGCCGCCTCGTTGAAAGGGCCCCACAGCATATTATGGCGGTCAAAGTCTACCGTAAAAATCAGGTGGATGCCGCTGCTTTCCTCTTGAAAAAGGACGTTGGCCTGGATCAGACAGAGGGCGACGCTGGGCAGCACACTGCATCCCAAAATAAACTCCTGCCGGAAATTTTTGCCGCGGGTGCGGATCAGATCCTCCACCAGCAGCACCAGAAGGGCCGGGGCGAAGGCAAAGACCAGGCTGGGTTTGAAACTGGTGGACAGCGTCAGCAGCACGGTGTACACGAACCACATCCGCAGGTCCAGTTTGGTCCGCATGCCGCCCCACACGCGGTAGAAAGCCAGCACCGCCAGCAGCGCGAAAGGCGCCAGCATGATGTAGGTGGTGTTGTGGTAGACCGTGCCAATGACGGTGCCCTGGAACCAGTAACCGCCCCGGGGCATCCAAACCGCTTGCGCCAGACAGACCGCCAGGCTGAGCAGCAGCCGGGCCGGCGTGGGCCAGCGGGGCACGGCCGGACGCAGCCCCCAGGCGAAAACGCCCACCGCCGCCAGGTGAAAAGCCGCCAGCAGCACCGCGATGCCCCACCGGCCGCCCAGCGCATAGGCCGGGCCGATCAGCAGCGAAGTGGTGGAATAGACCATGCCCTGCCGGGCAAAGCCCAGGTGCTGCCCCAAGTCGGAGGTATAGGGGTCGGCTCCTCCGCCCGGCGAGCAGAGTTGCTGATAATGCAGCCAGGCCATCGCCACGGCAAAGACGGCCAGCGCCAACAGAGCCGCCGCCCACAGCGCGCAGCGTTTTCCAGTTTTGGTCAAAGGCGTTCTCCCCCTTCCCGGCAGCGTCCCCGGGGCGCTGCCGCTTGCATCGTTTGTATTATGATACCACGCCCCCGGCTCCGGCGCAACGGAAAAAGCAGCGGGCCGCCTTTGGCAAGACAGCCCGCTGCCCGTTTTCTCTTTGTGCTGGGGCGCGCTCTTAGTACAGCTTGGCGCCCGCCGGGATACGGTCGTCCACCATCAGCAGGTTGAGGCGTTCCTCGCCCTCCTCATGATGGATGGCGCTGATGATCATGCCGCAGGAGTCGATGCCCATCATCTTGCGCGGCGGCAGGTTGGTGATGGCGATGAGGGTCTTGCCCACCAGCGTTTGCGGCTCATAGTAGTCGTGGATGCCGCTGAGGATGATCCGGTCGGCGCCGGTGCCGTCATCCAGCACGAACTTCAGCAGCTTCTTGGACTTGGGCACCGCCGTGCACTCCTTGACCTTGACGGCGCGGAAGTCCGACTTGCTGAAAGTATCGAAATCCACGAAATCGGCAAACAGCGGCTCGATCTCCACTTTGGAGAAATCGATGGGAGCGGCCTTCTGGGCCGGGGCCGCCGCAGCGGGCGCAGGGGCAGCCGGAGCCTCGTCTTTCCGGCTGCCGTCCAGCGGCTTCATGGTGGGGAACACCCTTCTACCCTCTTCATCCGGTTTCATCACGCCTTGTACGGTCGAAAAAGTGCCGTTTTCACGAGGTTTTTCTAACTTTTTGGATTCCATAGTGTGTCCTCCTGTGCCGTCTGGTTCGGG
>DXBF01000043.1 GCA_019116705.1 Candidatus Gemmiger avistercoris | reverse complement strand
ATACCGCCGTTGCCATCACTACCTGCACTAACCTGAACTTCACTTGCTTGTGAAGCAATCAATATTTTACTGTCTCTGGTATCCACCACTGCGTTGCCGCTGACGGTCAGGCTGGAAGTACCGCTGTCACTGGGGTTAGTCCATCGATAGTAAATTCCTATACCGCCACTGCCGCCGGCGGTCAGTTTTCCATTATTCACCACAGCAGCAGCTTTGAACCCATCACCAGCGTGTAAATCAACTCCGTAATAATACGCAGCTAAAGTCTTAACATCCGCACCGTCTATGTTAAGGTTCACATTCTTTGAACCAATAAGCGAAATTCCTGAATCGTTCCTATCCACATTGACTTCTAAGCTGCCAGGACCTGAGATAGACAAGGAGGCATCGCCAGCCTTGGACACCACACGAATTCCACCGGTTCCCGTTATGTTACTCGTTCCTTGGGATACTACTATTGTGAGAGAAACATCAGCAGACTGACTAAAAGCGATCACACTACCGGGATATGTGACACCTCCTCCAACAGTCACATCTTGATAGTTAACAATCTTCGCCTGATTCAGCGTAAGGGTGGCAGTGGCGGCGTCATAATAAAACTGACCGCTGGCAGGTTCTGTACCGTCAACTTTTGTCCAAGTTCCATCTTGGTTTGCATAGCAGCCGCTTTCTGTAATTCGCTGACCGGCTACATACAGCTCAATTTCTCCCGCCGCCAGCGCCGTGGTGGGCAGCAGGCCCAGGCAGAGCGCCAGGACGCAGAGCAGGCTCAAAATTCGTTTTTTCATAGGGTTTCCTCCTCGGTGGTTTCCTTACGGCGGAAGTATACAATATTTTTGATTGTAACATATTTCCCTTTGTTTGGGAGTACCCGTTTCCGAGGGCGAAACGGGTACTTTTTTGGGGAAAAATCAGGGCAGCATGAACTTTTTCAGGTCCTGCCGGTGCCGGATGCCCAGGGTGTTCATGGCATTGGAAAGATACCGTTTCACCGTATTGGGGGACAACCCCAGGTGGTCGGCGATCTCCTGGTTGGTCCATCCCCGGGCCGCCAGCATGGCGATGGTGAACTCGGAGGTGGAAAGGTCGTCCGCCACGTGGTCCCCCGTATCGGGGTTGTGGACCTTGCGCCAACCGGCGGAAAACCGGTAGGTAATGTCAATGATCCGCTTGAAGTCCTCCGGCCATTCCGGCTTGATGACCGCTTCCAGCATACCGCCCAGCAGACCGTGATGCTCCCCCAGTCCCTCGATGAGATCGTCGGGACGGGCCAGGGCCCAGGCGGCCAGCATGTGCTGCCGGGCCTGTTCGGGCTGGCGCAGGCTCATGTGGTCCATCACCGCCACCAGATGGAGGTAGATGGCCGGGATGGGATAGGCTTCGGCCCCCATGGCCAGGGTGCCCTCCACCAGACCGATGCTCTGCCAGTATTGCTCCTGCAGATAGAGATAGTGGGCCTGCACATAGAGGGCAAAGGCCCGCAGCCCCGCAGGCAGCTGGGGCAGAAAATCCCGGGCCGGGGGCAGTCCCTCCGGCAGGGGCAGATGGAGCAGCACCGCCGCAGCCGCCCCCACAAAGGACGCTGCAGCGCTCTGTTTTCCCGCCTTGGAACCCCGGCTCAGGGTGGCTTTCAGCTTGGTCAGAGCCACCCTGGCCTGCTGGATCTGCCCCAGGGTCAGGTTGGCATAGGCATAGATCAGGCAGGCGGAAAGGCGGGCTTCCCGGTCAGGGTGGGTCAGGTAAAGTTCCGCCTCCCGGGCGGCCTTTTCGGCCTGCCCGCTGAAATAGTGGTATTCCGCCGTAGCAATGTCCCGCTGTGGCCCTTCGGGCATGGCTGCAATGACTGACCGGCACTTTCCCGGGCGGAAGGGGGTGTTCATCAGGGGCATCAGGCAGTCCCCTACCATGCGAGGGGAGTGACCCTCCAGGGATGCGTTCTCCCGCCGGGTACGGGCCGTCTTGTACCGGGCGTCCTCCGGCTTGGGGGTTCCTTCCGGGATCTGCCAAGATACCCCGAACTTCTGTGCCCCGGGCACCCGGCCGCGGTTGCAATATACCTGCACCTGCCGGACCGAAAGCCCCCAGGCTTCGGCGGCCTGCTGTACCGTCATGTAGGTCATAGCCGTGCCCTCCTTTTTCAGCCGGTTATGCACATTGCGCACCAGCGCATGGTATGCTGAAAAAATTTCAATGGTGTATTGCGCAGCTGCGCATACCCTTATCATACAATTTTTTCAGCTGTCCGGCAAGAGGGGAGGGAGCGGGCTATTGTCTGGAAATGATTTTTGCTTCTACGAACCAGCGGCCCTTTTCCAGCCATAGGTTGGTTTCCTGACCGTTGACAAGGCAAAGGTAGCGGTCACCCACACCCCCGACCTCAGCGGCACGGCGGGCAGGGGCCCGGCAAGCCCCCGCCGCGTTACAGGCAAAAGAAAACCGCCTGCTCCTTCAGGAGCAGGCGGTTTTGGTGACCCGTACCAGAATCGAACTGGTGTTACAGCCGTGAAAGGGCCGTGTCTTAACCTCTTGACCAACGGGCCGTATAGAATACAAGATTTCGCTAAAACAGCAAGCAACCCGCCGGCCACTATTGCAACCGGCCCCCAAGTATTTTAGCGAAACCTTGTATACTGGTAGCGGTAACTGGATTTGAACCGGTGACACTTCGGGTATGAACCGAATGCTCTAGCCAACTGAGCTATACCGCCACAACAATATGCGCGCCTAGCAACAAGCGCTCTATTATTATACGGATTTGGGGGTTTTCTGTCAAGAGGTTTTTGGAATTTTTTTGTGGAAATTTCTGCCGCCCCGCCCGCGGGAATGTGCGCTTTTATTCCTTCTTTGAAAAGAAGGAATCGAAGAAACTTTCATGAAAAATCCCAGAGGGGGCGCGCCCCCTCTGGGATTTTTCATGAGAGTTTGTGCTTCTTGCCTTGCAAAAAACATCGGCAACGGCGGACCGGCGCCGCCGTTGCCGATTCCTATAGAGCAAAAAATCGCGTTCGAGTCGCCGGAAAGGCATGAGAACGTGGTTTTTTGCGACGGTGGGTGTCCAAGAGGGAGGTGCAGGAGACGCGGCGCAGCCGCTGAATCCGAACCTCCCTTTTGAACCGAAAGGTCACTTGCGGTCGGGCACCAGCAGGGCCTTGCCGCCCATGTAGGGCTGCAGCACGGCGGGGATGGTCACGCTGCCGTCGGCCTGGAGGTGGTTCTCCAGGAAGGCGATCAGCATGCGCGGCGGGGCCACGCAGGTATTGTTCAGCGTATGGGCCAGGCGGGGCTTGCCGTCCTCGTCCTTGTAGCGGATGCGCAGGCGGCGGGCCTGGGCGTCGCCCAGGTTGGAGCAGCTGCACACCTCAAAGTACTTCTGCTGGCGCGGGCTCCAGGCCTCGATGTCGCAGCTCTTCACCTTGAGGTCGGCCAGGTCGCCGGAGCAGCATTCCAGCTGCCGCACCGGGATCTCCAGCGAGCGGAACAGCTCCACCGAGTAGCGCCACAGTTTCTCGTACCAGTCCATGCTGTCCTCGGGCTTGCAGACCACGATCATCTCCTGCTTCTCGAACTGGTGGATGCGGTAGATGCCCCGCTCCTCGATGCCGTGGGCGCCCTTCTCCTTGCGGAAACAGGGGGAATAGCTGGTCAGCGTGATGGGCAGCTTGCTGCCGTCCAGCATCTGGTCGATGAACCGGCCGATCATCGTGTGCTCCGAGGTGCCGATCAGATACAGGTCCTCGCCCTCGATCTTGTACATCATGGCGTCCATCTCCGGGAAGGACATGACCCCCTTGACCACGTCGCCGTGCATCATGAACGGCGGGATCACATAGGTGAAGCCCTTGTCGATCATGAAATCCCGGGCATAGGCCAGCACGGCTTCATGCAGGCGGGCGATGTCGCCCAGCAGGTAATAGAACCCGTTGCCCGCCACGCGGCCGGCGGCGTCCAGGTCGATGCCGTGGAAACTCTCCATGATGTCCACATGGTAAGGGATGGGATAGTCCGGCACCACCGGCTCGCCGAAGCGCTGGACCTCCACGTTGTGGCTGTCGTCAGGGCCGATGGGCACGCTGGGGTCGATCATCTGGGGGATCTGGTACATGATCTCCTGGATCCTGGCCTGCAGTTCGCCCTCTTTGGCTTCCAGTTCCTTCAGCCGGTCGGCCTGGGCCGTGACCTGCTTTTTGATCTCCTCCGCCTCGGCGGCCTTGGCGGGGTCCTTCCTGGCCTGGCCCATCAGCATGCCGATCTGCTTGGAGAGCTTGTTGCGGTTGGCGCGCAGGTCGCTGGCCTCGCCGATGGCGGCGCGGTACTCGGCGTCCAGGGCGATGACCTGGTCCACCAGCGGCAGCTTGGCGTCCTGGAACTTTTTGCGGATGTTCTCCTTGACGGCCTCGGGGTTTTCACGGACAAAGCGGATGTCTAACATAAATTCCACTCCTATTTTCAGATTCACGAATATGGATGGAGGGGCTGCGGCGCGGCAGGCGACTGTTGCCCCTTTTGATCAGGCCTCCGGGTCATACTGCCCCAGCAGGCTGACGAATTTTTGCAGCATTTCGTCGCTGTAGAAGTCGATCTTCAGGCTGCCCTTGCCGTCCTTGTAGTCCACATGGACCTCGCTGCCGGTGACTTCCTTGAGCGCGGCTTCCACCTCCACGGCGCGTTTGGGGCGGGTGAAGGCGTCGGGCTTCGGCTTGGGGGCCCTGGGGGGCCTGGCCAGCTTTTTGCACAGGGCCTCGGTCTGGCGGACGTTCAGCCCCCGCTCGGCGACTTCCTGCGCGGCGGCGCGGATCAGGCCGGG
Organism: Candidatus Gemmiger avistercoris; assembly: GCA_019116705.1. Lineage (GTDB taxonomy): Bacteria > Bacillota > Clostridia > Oscillospirales > Ruminococcaceae > Gemmiger > Gemmiger avistercoris. The sequence goes on along the minus strand of DXBF01000043.1, from coordinate 8,447 downwards.
CTCCGGCAGGCCCAGCAGCACCTTGGCGTGCCCGGCGCTCAAAGTGCCGTCGCTGACCCGGGCGCGCACATCTTCCGGCAGGCCCAGCAGCCGCAGGGAGTTGGTCACGGCGCTGCGGCTCTTGCCCAGGCGCTTGGCGGCGGTCTCCTGGGTCAGGCCGTACTTTTCGATCAGCTGGCGGCAGCCCTCGGCCACCTCGATGGGGTCCAGGTCCTCGCGCTGCAGGTTTTCGATCAGGGCCAGGGCGGCGGCCTGCTCGTCGGTGACGTCCTTGATGAGCACCGGCACTTCGGTCAGGCCCGCCAGCCGTGCGGCGCGCCAGCGGCGCTCGCCCGCGATGATGAGATACCCCGTGCCGATGCGTTTGGGCCGCACGGCGATGGGCTGCAGCAGGCCGTTCTCCTGGATGGAGGCGGCCAGCCCCGAGAGGGCTTCCTCGTCGAATTTTTTGCGGGGCTGTTCGGGGTCGGGCTCGATCTCCCGCAAGGGCAGGGTGGCGGCGCCCGCCGCGTCGTCGCCCGTGTCGGGCAGGTCGGCGAACAGGCTGTCCAGCCCTTTGCCCAGCCCGCCCAGTTTGCGTTTGGCCATGGGCCTACCTCCTTTTACCGTTCGTTATGGGCAAGAAACTCGCGCGCCAGTTCCATGTAGGCTTCGCAGCCCTTGCCGTTGGGCTCGTAGAAGTTGATGGGCATGCCGAAGCTGGGCGCTTCCGACAGGCGCACCGAGCGCGGGATGACCGCCTTGAACACCTTGTCGCCGTAGTATTTCTTCACCTGGGCCACTACCTGCAGGGTCAGGTTGAGCCGCCCGGAATACATGGTGAAGAGCACGCCCTCGATGTCCAGGGTGCGGTTGTACTTTTTGCGCACGGTCTTGAGGGTGTTCATCAGCTCGGTCAGGCCCTCGAGGGCGAAGAACTCGCACTGCAGCGGGATCAGCACGGTGTCGCAGGCGCACAGGCCGTTGACGGTGAGCAGGTCCAGCGAGGGCGGGCAGTCGATGAAGATATAGTCGTACAGCGGCACCACGGGGGCCAGCACGCTGCGCAGGCGCATTTCGCGCCGGGGCACGGCCACCAGTTCCACCGCCGCGCCCGCCAGCTGGGTGTTGGAGGGCAGCAGGTCGGCGTTGTACTCGGTCTTGACGATGGCGTCCCGCACATCGTCGTCGTCGATCAGGCAGGTGTAGATGTCGGTATCCAGCTTGTTTTTGGCCACGCCGTAGGCGGAGGTGGTGTTGCCCTGGGGGTCCAGGTCCACCACCAGCACCCGCTTGCCCAGGGCGGCCACGCAGGCGCTGAGGTTGACGGCGGTGGTGGTTTTGCCCACGCCGCCTTTCTGGTTTGCTACTGCGATCACTTTTGCCACGGCGTTTCCTCCCTGTTTTTGCGGTTTTTAGGGCGCAGAACTGCGTCTGTGACCTATTATAGCACAGGTCGGGTACTTTAAAAAGGGCTTTCGGGCAAAAAATCCCCTTCCGATGTTCCACGTGGAACATCGGAAGGGGTCATTTGCGGGCAAGAGCGGCAGGCGGGGAAGCCGCGGGCGAGGCAGAACCGCACGGCGGGGGCAAGCCCCCGCCCTACGGCCTGACGGGAATTTGCGGTTTACGATGTTCATTCGCAGATCCCATAGATTTGTAGGGCGCGCGTCTTGACCGCGCCGGGGCAACGTCCCGGCAGGCGGGGATTTTGCGGGCCGCGCAAAACCGCACGGCGGGGTCAAGACCCCGCCCTACGGCCTGACGGGAATTTGCAATTTGCCGTTTTTGGTTGCAATTTGCGGAAGGTCGTTGCACCCGCCCGCGAAGGCGGGCGGGGTTTTGGAAGGGGAGCCCGGATGAGCGGTTCCGGCAGGCACGGGCCGGGGCCAGGGTAAAAACGAATGAAGGGTTGTGAAACATGGAAAGAGTCTCGGGCGACCACCTTAAAGCCCCGGGGTTTCCAAAGGGGCCCGCAGGCCCCTTGGCCGTGCCCCGCGCCTCGGAACTAGCGGCGGCTTTTTCTGCCGCTTTTTGGCCGGTCAAAAAGCGGCACCGTCGGAAGTTCGAAGCAGACCCATGCGGTCCGCAATGCATCCAAAATAAAGAATCAAATCCGGAGGATGTCCCGGCAGGCAGGGGATTTGCGGGCCGCGCAAAACCGCACGGCGGGGTCGAGACCCCGCCCTACAGGGCGCGGGAACGGAGATACAGCACCGTGCGTTCACGGCAAGATAAAATTGCACGGGCGGCCTGCAGGCCGCCCCTACGACCGAACGGGCAGGGGATTTGCGGGCAAGGCCAAACCGCGCGGCGGGGTCAAGCCCCCGCCCTACGGAATCAGGGTACGAGGTTGCGCCACTGCGCACGCGGCGGGTCTCAGCCGCGGCCGTACTGTTCCTGCACGAACTTTTCCAGCGCCGGGAAGCTGCGGCGCACCTTTTCGGTCCCGATGCAGTAGGCCATGCGGAAATACCCCGGGCAGCCGAAACTGTCGCCGGGCACCAGCGCCAGGTCATACTGCATGGCCTTGCGGCAGAAGGCGTTGGCGTCCGCTTCCAGCGCTTTGGGGAAGATGTAGAAGGTGCCGTCCGGCTTGTTCACCGTGAAGCCCAGGCGTTTGAGTTCGGCGTAGAGCAGTTCCATGTTGGTCTCGTACACCGAAAGGTCGCTGGTCAGGTCCAGGCAGCGGGCCACCGCCAGCTGGAACAGCCCCGACGGGCAGTTGTGCCCCGTCCCGCGGGAGATCTGCCCGCACATGGGCACGATGAGGTCCGCGCCCTCGCAATGGGGGTTGGCGGCCACGTAGCCGATGCGCTCACCGGGCACGCTCAGGCTTTTGGAGAAGGAGTAGCAGGTCAGCGTGTCGGCATAGAAGCGGGCCGGGTAGGGGATCTCCACGCCGCCGAAGGCGATCTCCCGGTACGGCTCGTCGGAGATCAGGAAGATATGGTGCCCGTACCGGCGGGAGGCGGCGGTCAGCACGTTGGCCAGCCGGGTCAGCGTGGCGGCGCTGTACGCCACGCCGCTGGGGTTGTTGGGTGAGTTGATGAGCACCGCGGCGGTGTTTTCGTCCAGCAGGGCGTCCAGCGCGGCGAAGTCGATCTGGAAATCCTCCACGCGGGGCGGCGCGACGCGCAGCGTCAGGCCCGCGCCCTCCACATAGGGCTTGTACTCCGGGAAGAAGGGCGCGAAGGTCACCACATTCTGCCCCGGCGCCCCCACGCAGCGCAGCGCGTGGGCCAGCGCCCCCGCCGCGCCGGTGGTCATGAAGATGTGGGCGGCGGTGTAGTCCATGCCGAAACGGCGGTCCAGGCTTTCGGCCACGGCGGCGCGCACTTCCGGCAGGGTCAGGGTGGGGGTGTAGCCGTGCAGGGCCACGGGGTCGGTGTTGTCCAGCAGGTCGCGGCAGGCCGCCGTGAACTGCGGCGGGCAGGGCACCGACGGGTTCCCCAGCGAATAGTCGAACACGTTCTCGTAGCCGATCTCCCGGCCGCGGGCGGCGCTCCATTCGGAAATTTCACGAATGACCGACTTCGCGCCCAGCATATCCTTGTAGTGCTGTACGATCATAGTATATCCACTCCATCCAGAATAATTTGTTGAAAAGCGGCCGCTGTTTCACCCCTGCAGGATCACCGCTTCCAGCGCGGCGGCGTCGGCGGCCAGGTACTCGGCCCCGGCCTCCTGCAGTTCCTGCCGGGTGCGGAACCCCCACAGCACGCCGCAGCAGGGCAGGCCCGCGTTGTGGGCCGTGGCCACGTCCACGTTGCTGTCGCCCACATAAAGTACGTTTCCGGCAGCCGGGTCCACACCCAGCGACGCCATCAGCGCCCGGGTGCCTTCCGGCGCGGGCTTGGTGGGGACCCCCGGCCGCGCGCCCCGGATGACCTCAAACAGGCGGCGGTCAAAGTACCGCGCCACCACGTCCCCGGCAAATTCGTCGGCTTTGTTGGAGTACACCGCCATGCGCACGCCGCGGGCGTGCAGGCGGGCCAGCAGTTCCGGCATGCCGGGGTAGGGGGCGGTTTTGTCGAACATGTGCGCGCCATACTGGGCGTCGAATTCCTGCAGCGTGGCGGCCAGCTGTTCCGGGCTGCGGGCGGATTCCGGGCTGAAGCGCTCCACCAGTTTGGGGATGCCGTTGCCCACAAAGTAACGGTACCGCTCCACCGGGTACTGCGGCCAGCCGTGGGCCGCGCAGACGCGGTTGGCCGAATCGGCCAGATCGTCGATGGTATTCAGCAGGGTGCCGTCCAAATCAAACAGTACGGTGGTATACATCTTTCCCCATTCCTCTCTATTCCCCTAAAATCCAGGCAAGCCATTTCCAACCGTTCCCGGCGGCGGCGGTGCGCGGCTGTTGCCCCTTTTGCTTCCTATTATAGTGGTATCGTTGCAAAACAGCAAGCGGGGCCGCAAAATAGTTGTAAAATTCCAAAAAACAGTACCCGGCGGCGGTGCTTTTGTGGTATGATAGAAGGACGACAAGGAGGCGTGTATTCCCTATGGAATTGTTTTTTGATCTTCTGCGGTCGGTGGTGTACGGCGTGATCGAGGGCATCACCGAATGGCTGCCCATCTCCAGCACCGGGCACATGATCCTGGCGGAACAGGTGCTGAAATTCAGTTTCAGCGACGAGTTCATGTCCATGTTCCGGGTGGTGATCCAGCTGGGCGCGATCCTGGCCGTGGTGGTGCTGTATTTCAAGAAGCTGTGGCCCTTCTGCGGCGACAACGGCCAGGATTCCGGCTTTGCCCGCCATGTGCGGTGGCCGGTGGTGCGGCTGTGGTGCAAGATCCTTGTTTCCTGCCTGCCGGCGGCGGTGCTGGGCCTGCTGCTGGACGACTGGCTGGACGCGCACCTGTACAACAGCATCGTGGTCGCCCTGATGCTGATTTTGTACGGCATTGCGTTTATTTTGATCGAGCGGCGGCCCCGGGTGCCCGCCACCACCAAGCTGAGCCGCATCACCTACAAGCAGGCGGTCCTGGTAGGCGGCTGGCAGGTGCTGGCCATGATCCCCGGCACGTCCCGCAGCGGCGCCACCATCGTGGGCGGGCTGCTGTGCGGCATGAGCCGCCCCTGCGCGTCCCAGTTCACCTTCTTCCTGGCCATCCCGGTCATGGCGGGGGCGTCGGGCCTCAAGCTGGTGAAGTATCTGGCCGGCGGCGGCGTGTTCACGGCGGCGGAGGTCGCCGCCCTGGCGGTGGGCTGCCTGACGGCGTTCCTGGTCTCCATGGCGGCCATCCGCTTCCTGATGAACTACGTCAAGAAACACACCTTCACGGCCTTCGGCTGGTACCGCATCGCCCTGGGCGTGGTGGTGCTGGGCATCTGGGCGATCCAGACGTTCGTTTTTGTTCCTTCTTTATAAAGAAGGAACCGAAGAAATTTTAAACAAAAATGTCCCGTGGGGCGCGCCCCACGGGACATTTTTCATTAAAATTCTTTTGGTACTTTTCTTATAAGAAAAGTACGCAAATCACTCCAGCCGGAACACGGGTTCCAGTTTGGGCTGGGCGCCGGTGACGGGGTCCATGACCAGTTCCAGGATGTCCTGCATGTATTCGTTCCAGCGGTCCACGACCGGGCTTTCGGCCTGGGCCTTTTCGGCAAAGGCGATGCCCTTCTCACATTCATAGTAGCCGAACAGTTCGTCGCCGTCGGCAAAAATGGTGTAATTGCAGATGCCCGCCGCCTTGAGCACCTCCTTCATCTCGGGCCAGATCTGGTTGTGGCGGCGGATATACTCCGCCTTGCAGCCGGGTTTGATGCGCCCCCGCCATGCCATGCGTTCCATACCGCAGTACCTCCTGTGTTTTTTTCATTGTACCACCGCCGCGGGCGGCGCGCAATGTACTTTTCTTCGTAAAAAAAGAAAGCGGAGAATTTGCAGGCAGGGATATGGCGGGCAGGGCAGGATCGCACGGCGGGATCAAGACCCCGCCCTACAGGATGCGGGAACGTGGATGCAGCACCGGGCGTTCATGGCAAGGTATGGCCGCACGGGCGGCCTGCAGGCCGCCCCTACGACCGGACGGAAATAAGCAATTTATATTTTTGGTTCGGAATGCCGTAAGGTCGTAGGGCGGGGGCTTGCCCCCGCCGCAGGGATGTTCCGGCAAGCGCGGTGTTCCCGATAAACCGCCCGATGCCCGTATAGATGTAGGGGCGGCGTGTACGCCGCCCGGGGATGCGGCGGCAGCCCGGAACACGGCGGGGTCAAGACCCCGCCCTACAGAATGGGGGAAGGTCGCTGCAATGTCGGGCATTTACGACAAGGCAAAACCGCAGGGGCGGCGTACACGCCGCCCCTACGGTCTGGCGGGGATTGGCATTTACGATTTTGGCCCGCAATTTACGGCAGGCCGCACGGCGGGGTCAAGACCCCGCCCTACAGAATGAGGGAAGGTCGCTGCCATGTCGGGCATTCACGGCAAGGCAAAACCGCACGGGCGGCGTACACGCCGCCCCTGCGGTCTGGCGGGGATTGGCATTTACGATTTTGCTCCACAATTTACGGCAGGCCGCACGGCGGGGTCAAGACCCCGCCCTACAGAATGGGGGAAGGTCGCTGCAATGTCGGGCATTTACGGCAAGACAAAACCGCAGGGGCGGTCTGGCGGGAATTGGCATTTACGATTTTGCTCCGCAATTTGCGGCAGGCCGTAGGGCGGGGTCTTGACCCCGCCGCGGCGCAGTTTGGCAGGCGCCGTTCAGTGCAGGCTGTCCAGCATGGCCAGAAAATCCGCCTCTGGGATCTCCGCTTCGCCCTTTTCGGGGCCCCACACGTCGGCGTACAGGTGGTAGAGCACGCCCTCCTGCACGAACCAGGTCTCGGCCTGCCGGACCCGCCCGCCGATGCGGCTCACGGCCACTTCCACCGTCAGGCCGGCCGGGGTGGTGTGGGTCTTTACGGCAACGTCGGCCACGCCCATGTTCCCGGCCGGGACCAGCGGCTCCGCCGTGCCGCCCACCTGGGTCATGGCTTCCAGCCACAGCGTATAGGTGCGGCCCGCCGCGTCCTGCTGCGGCGCCTGGGCCACGGCGCGCAGCTGCGTGCCGCCGCTGCGTTCCTCGCCGGTCAGGTAACAGCGGGCCCCCGGCTGCTCCAGCGCCGTTTCCAGCGCATCGCTTTGCAGCAGCGGCAGCCCGGTGCGCTCCGCCGCGTCCTGCCAGCGGTCCAGCGTCACGCTGCCCGCCGCCGTCACTTCGGCCAGCACCGCGCCGTCCACTGCCCCGGCCGGGGTGGCGTAGTCCGCGCCTTCAAAGGTGAACAGGTACTGGCCGTGGTCCGCGTCGCGCCATTCCAGCGTCACACCGCCCAGTACCCCGGCGCCCAGCAGCAGCACGGCGGCCGCTGCGCACACCGCCTGCCAGCGCAGGCGGCGCGCCGGACGGGATGGGGCGGGCGCGGGGGCGGCGGCCAGCCGGGCGCGGATGGCGGCTTTGCTGGCGTCCGGCAGGCAAAGGTCAGACATCATGCGTTGATACGTCGTTTTCATCGCGGTTTTCCTCCTTGAGTTGGGCGCGCAGCTGGGCCCGCGCGCGGTTCAGGCGCATCCACACGCCGGACGGCGTGACGCCCAGGATGCGGGCAATCTGCACGGCGGAATATCCGGCATAATAGTGCAGGTAGACGGCGGCCCGGGCGGCGGGGGTCAGGCTGTCCAGCGCGGCCCGCAGTTCCGCGCGGCCGGGGGCCGGGTCAGGTTCGGCGGGTTCGGCGGCGTTTTCCGGCGGCGGGGGCCTGCGTTTGGCACGGCGCAGGCAGTCCTTGCAGTAGTTGGCGGTGACGCGCGCCAGGAACGCCCGTTCCTTGCCGGGGTGGATGGTGCAGGGGCGTTCCAGCAGCCGCAGGAACACCTCCTGCACGGCGTCCTGGGCGTTATGGGGGTCCAGCAGGTAACTGCAGGCCAGCCGGTACACGTCGTCGCTGTACGCATCGTACAGCTGCAGCACTTGTTCCCGGTCCATGGCAGCCCTCCTTTCTGTGTTTCTGTCTATATAACGTCCGGGACGGGGAAAACCTCACTTCTTTTCTTAGTTGAAAAGAAGCAAAAGAATTTTATACAAAAACAGACCACAGGTTTCCCTGTGGTCTGTTTTTAGTTAAAGTTTCTTCGCTTCCTTCTTTTCAAAGAAGGAAGAAAAGAAAGGACAAAGATCAAGCCGGATTACTTGTACAGCTCGACCAGGCGGGTCAGATGCTCGTAGCGGGCCTCGGCCGCCTCCTGGTTCTTGGCGAACAGCTCCTTGGCGCGCTCCGGGAAGGCGCGGGCCAGGCGGCTGTAGCGGGTCTCGTTGGACAGGAAGTCCTGGTACTTGCTCATGTCGCCGGCCTTGGAGGTCAGGGTGAAGGGGTTCTTGCCCTGGGCCTTGAGCGCCGGGTTGAAGGTGAACAGGTTCCAGTAACCGGCCTCGACCGCCTTCTTCATCTCGTTCTGGCAGTTGGTCATGCCGC
>DXBF01000042.1 GCA_019116705.1 Candidatus Gemmiger avistercoris | reverse complement strand
AGCTGCTGACCGAGATGGACGGGTTCGACGCCGCCAAGGGCGTGGTCATCCTGGCCGCCACCAACCGGCCGGAGTCGCTGGACCCCGCGCTGACCCGCCCCGGCCGCTTTGACCGCCGCGTGCCGGTGGAACTGCCCGACCTCAAAGGCCGGGAGAGCATCCTGCGCCTGCACGCCAAAAAGGTAAAACTGGGCCCCGACTGCGACTTCACGGCGGTGGCCCGCATGACCCCCGGCGCGTCGGGCGCCGAACTGGCCAACATCATCAACGAGGCGGCGCTGTGCGCCGTGCGCCACCGCCGCAAGTCGGTGACGCAGTTCGACCTGCAGGAAGCCGTGGACACCATCCTGGCCGGCGCGCAGAAGAAGAACAAAATTTTGAACGACAAAGAAAAATGCATCGTGGCGTACCACGAGGTGGGCCACGCCCTGGTGGCGGCGCTGCAGACCCACAGCGCCCCGGTGCAGAAGATCACCATCGTGCCCCGCACCTCCGGCGCGCTGGGCTTTACCATGCAGGTGGAGGAGGGCGACCACACGCTGATGAGCCGGGAGGAGATCCTGAACAAGATCGCCACCTTCACCGGCGGGCGGGCCGCCGAGGAACTGGTGTTCCATTCCATCACCACCGGCGCGTCCAACGACATCGAACAGGCCACCAGGCTGGCCCGCGCCGCCGTCACCCGCTACGGCATGACCGATGATTTCGACATGGTGGCGCTGGAGACCGTCAACAACGCCTACCTGGGCGGCGACACCAGCCTGGCCTGCAGCCAGCAGACCGCGGCGGCGGTGGACGCCAAGGTGGTGGAGCTGGTCAAGCAGGCGCACCAGAAAGCGCTGGCCCTGCTGGGCGAAAACCGCCGCAAACTGGACGAGATCGCCCAGTACCTGTATGAAAAAGAGACCATTTCCGGCGAGGAGTTCATGCGGATTTTGAACGCACAGCCGCAATTACCGGCTTCCGCCCCGGCAGATTCCACAAAACAGGAATCATAATTTTGTACAGTTATACCCGCTTTTGCCCTTGACGAATGGCGGACAGCCCTGTATCATAAAAGAAAAAATTCCCAGGCGCGGCGCGCCGGGGGACTGCGCGCACGGGGCCGGCCCTGGCGCGGCGGCCCGGCGCACGCACTGCAAGTGAGAGGGGGCACACAGAGTGACGTTTGAAGAACTGCAAGAGCTGCTTGCGGAACAGTTCAGCTGCGACACGGCCGAGTTGGACCGCGGCGTAGCGCTGGCCGACCTGGGCGCCGATCATGAGGACATGGTCGAACTGGCCTGGGCGCTGGGCGAAGCGCTGGGCGTTGAGATCGACGAAAGCGACCTCAACGTGGAGATGACCGTCGGGGAGTTGTGGCGTTACGCCATGGACGTGGCGGAAAACGCCGACGTATAAATAGGTCAACGGGGGCAACAGGAACCTCAGGCAACGCCGGGGGCGATTGTTGTCCCCATTTTGTACCCGGACCCGTTCCTGCTCGCAGGGGCGGGTTTTATTCTGTTCTTTCTTTGAAAAGAAAGAACCAAAGAAACTTTCAACTATAAAACCAATTTTTGTGAAAAGGAGGGGGCGCGATGTCCCGGCAGAAATGGCGGCATCTGGCGGCGGTGCTTCTGCTGCTGGCGCTGGCCCTGGCCCTGATGGTGGGGTATACGGCCCGCAAACAGGGCTACCATGTGGATGAACTGTATACCTATGAACTGACCAACTACCCCGGCGGGTTCTACGCCCTGCAGGACGGCTACCTGGACGCCTGGCAGGAGGGTTCCCTCTTCGAGAGCGCCCTGCGGCCCGCCCATGCGTTTGCGTATTCCATCCCCTGGAACAACCAGAAAACCGACGTCCACCCGCCGCTGTACTACTGCCTGGTGTATACGGCGGAATGCCTGCTGCCCGGCCTGGGCCTGCCCTGGGTGGGGCTGGTCCCCAACTACCTCTGCCTGCTGGCGGCCGGGGCGGCGCTTTTTGCCGCCGCACGGCGGCTCACCGGGCGGTTCTGGGCGGCCTGGGTGGCGGCGGCGGTGTTCCTGCTCAACGTAGGTTCCCAGGGCATGGCCGTTTTCACGCGCATGTACGCCCTGCTCATGCTGGAAGCCGTGCTGCTGGCCTGGGCCCACCTCTGCCTGTTCCAGACCCTGCAGGCCGGGCGGCGCCCCCGGTGGGTGTTCGCGGCGCTGGCGGCGGCCACCCTGGCCGGGGCGCTGACGCAGTATTTCTTTCTGGTGTTCTGCTTTTTCTTCTGCGGGCTGTTCGGGCTGTGGCTGCTGGCCACCCGCCGCTGGAAGGCCGCCGCGGCCTATGCCTTTGCCGAGTTCGGCGGGCTGGGGCTGGCGTATCTGGCCTTCCCCACCATGAAGGCCCATATCTTCGGCGGGCCGCGGGGGCAGCAGGCGTTCAGCAGCTTTTTTGACCTTTCCACGCTGCAGGACTGGGCCGCCAGCGTGGGCCGGGTGCTGGCCCTGCTGGGCGGGCAGTTCGGCGGCGCGGCGCTGTGGGCGCTGCTGGCGCTGCTGGCGGCGGCGGTGCTGTGGCGGCACGGCTGCCGCCCCCGCGGCATGGGCCTGTTCGCCGGGATGCTGGCGCTGGCGGGGCTTTTGTACGTCATCGCCATCGACAAGGCCGCCCCCTATGAGGCCGACCGCTACTATGTGCTGCTGTACGGCCCGCTGGTGCTGGCGGGGGCGGCGGTGCTGGCGCGGCTGGCGGCGCTGTTCCCCCGCTGGGAACCGGCGCTGGCCCTGGCCGTGCTGGTGCCGGTGCTGGCCGCCCACCTGACCGTGGGCAACGGCTACCTCTACACCGAATACGCGGGCCGCGCCCCGGCGCTGGAACAGACCGCGGCCCTGCCCGCCGTGGTGCTGAACCAGGCGGGGTACGAGGTCGCGCCCGACCTGTTCCTGCCGGAATTTGCCCGGCGCGAAGCGGTCTACCAGGCGGGCGGCCGGGACGACGCGGCCAGCCTGCGAAACGCCGCCGCCACGCGGGATCTGTCTGGCGGGTTCGTGCTGTACGGGTACATTTACGACGCCGAGGAATTGAAAGCGCTGGCGGAGGAGACATTGGATGTTGCGCAGATCACCTTTTTGACCGACGTAGCGCGGTGCCCGGTGTACTATGTGGAACTGGAATAGAGAATAAATTAAAAGTTTCTTCGCTTCCTTCTTTTCAAAGAAGGAAGGATACCCGCCGTCCGGCACGCAAAAGGCGCCCCGAAGGGGGCGCCTTGCGTTTTATTTGCGTTTTATCCTCTTGTGCCCACCACGCTGGAATCGGTGCTCCAGCCCTGCAGGTCGGTGGGGGTCAGGCTGGCCAGCCAGTCCTCGTGCTTTTCGTCCCACTGGTCCCAGGCCGCCTGGCTGCGGATCGCCGTGCCCGTCAGGTAGGCGTCGTCCCAGGGGTTGGCCGGGTCGGGGTCGGTGGGGTCCCAGCCGCGCAGGTCCTCGTTTTTGGGGTCGGTGTAGATGGTGCCGGGTTTGCCCATGGGGCCGGGGTTTTCGGCGTCGTCGTAGATCACCACCGGCGTGCCGATGGGGCAGTTGTCGTAGATCCACTTCACGTCCACCACGGCCAGCCGGATGCACCCCAGGCTGGCGGGGGTGCCCAGCTCGTTGAACTGGTCGTACTCCACGTCGTCCTTGTGCTGGCTGTAGTAGGGCACGCTGTGGAACAGGTACCCGCCGTAGATGCGGGTGGCGTACTGCCCGTAGCTGGGGCCCAGCAGCAGCCGCCAGTCGTAGTTGACGGGGGTGGTCCAGTAGCCGGTGGGGGTGTCCTCCCCACCGCTGCACACCATGGCCATAAAGGGCACGGTGTAGCGGTTTCCGGCGTCGGCGGCGTACACCGTCACCGTGCTGGCCGCCCGGTTCACCGCCAGCAGGTAGGGAAAGCCCTCCTGCGCGTCCAGGGTCATGCCATCGGCGGCGAACTGCTGTTCCAGCTGTTCCATCAGCGCCTTGCCCGCCTCGTCCCAGGTAGCGGGGTCGGTGACTTCCGGCGCGTCCTTGGTGGCGTTGGCGGAAGCCGTTGCCATCGCCAGCACGATCTCCGGCGTGGGGGTGGGTTCGGGGGTGGGGGCAGCCGTGGGCGACGGCGTGGGCGTGGGCGTAGGTTCGGGCGCGGCCTGTTTGCCGCACCCGGCCAGCAGCGCCAGCGCCAGGGCCAGGGGAAGGAGAGAACGGGGGAAGCACATAAGGACCACCTTTTGTTCAGATACAAGATACGAGAGCGGGGAAGCGGCAGACAGGGAAGTTGCGGGCCGCGCCAAACCGCGCGGCGGGGTCGAGCCCCCGCCCTACGGCCTGACGGGAATTTGCGGTTTACCATTTTCGTTCGCAAATTCCGTAGATTTGTAGGGCGCGCGTCTTGACCGCGCCGGGGAATGCCCCGGCAGGCAGGGAAGTTGCGGGCCGCGCAAAACCGCACGGCGGGGGCAAGCCCCCGCCCTAGGCCTGACGGGAATTTGCAATTTGCCATTTTCATTCGCAAATTCCGTGGATTTGTAGGGCGCGCGTCTTGACCGCGCCGGGGAATGCGGCGGCAGGCAGGAGATTTGCGGGCCGCGCAAAACCGCACGGCGGGGTCGAGACCCCGCCCTACGGCCTGACGGGAATTTGCATTTTGCCATTTTCATTCGCAAATTCCGTGGATTTGTAGGGCGCGCGTCTTGACCGCGCCGGGGAA
>DXBF01000041.1 GCA_019116705.1 Candidatus Gemmiger avistercoris | reverse complement strand
ATCGCCGGGGACGCGCGGAAGCGGGAGGTCGAGAATCTGAAAAAATTGGTCCGCCTCGAACCGCAGGCGCAGCGTCTGATGATTGTCACCTATGAAGAGGAAGAACATATCCGAGAGGACGGAGTGGAAATTGAGGTCGTTCCGCTGTACCGCTTCCTTCAGCAGGCGGAAAATTTGCGGATAGACCGGCAAGAACTATAAGATGCATAAGCCCAGCGATTCAAATGTTAGCCCCATTGCTGCTTGTCAATTCTGCTGCAAGCAGCAGGTCAATGGCTGCCGGACATCCCACTTTTGGGATGTCCGGCGGTTATTTTATTGGCGTTTGTTGTTGGATTACACAAAAGAACTGCCCCGGAGCTGTTCGTTTCAACAAAAATCAAAGGAAAGGACCATTTCTCGTGAAGGAGTCCTGATTATGTCACAAAACAATGCTATAATTAAAATATATCAGCAATGCCACCCCGGTACGGTTCAATTTTAGCAAAACGGCGTCTGCTGCGCTGCGGCCCTTGCCATGCATAAAGTATGGCTGCGGTCTCGCGCCTTGCATCCGTTGCGCTTAGCGAATTTCCCGGAACTTTTGATTTTCAGATACACCCTAAAATAGACCGAATCAACACGTCGCTTGCAGTAAAGGGGCAAAAGATATGGACATACAGGCTGCGCATCTGGTCCGTTTGTTGGCCGGGAAATCTGACCCGTCCGGGGGCGGCGGATGGCTGCCGCTTTGGATGCACGCGCGGGATACGGCGGGCATCCTGCGGTATCTGGCGCAAAAGTGGCTGCCGGAAGCCGTGCGGCACACCTTGGGGCTGGAGGAGGAGATCCTGTACAAACTGGTCACCTTTTTGGGAATGTCCCACGACGGTGGCAAGATGACGGTGGCCTTCCAAAGCAACATCCTGCGCCAACTGCCCGAAGCGCGCGAGCGTCTGCAAACGCAGCTTGTTCTGCCCGATTCCTTCCTGAACCGCAGCGCCACGCCGCACGCGATGGCCAGCGAGGCGATCCTGTTGGAACTTGGCTGCCCGCCCGGGGTGGCGTCCGTCATCGGGGCGCATCACGGCAAACCGCAGCAGGATGGCTTAAACGATTTTATCAGCGAACAGTTGGAAAACCACCCGGAAAACTACTGGGGCCACGGGCAGGAGGCCATCTGGCGGGCGATGTGGCAGGAAATGCTGGATAGCGCTTTGCAGGAAAGCGGCTTTTCGGACGTGGCAGAACTGCCGGCGCTGACCATCCCCGCCGAACTGCTGCTGACCGGCCTGCTGACCATGGCGGACTGGATCGCCAGCAATACGACCTATTTCCCGCTGGTCCCGGTGGAGGAGACGGGGGACGAGACGGACTATCCCGCGCGAGTGGAGTGTGCCTGGGAGCGGTTGAATCTGACAGCCCCGTGAGAGTCACCCTACAACAGCATGGACGCCGCAGCCTTCCACCTGCAATTTGGTTTTTGGCCCAACAGTCTGCAGCAAGCCGTGCTGGAGGCAGCCGACAACATCTCGGCGCCGGGGCTGCTCATCATCGAGGCACAGATGGGGGTGGGCAAGACGGAGGCGGCGCTGGCTGCCGCGGAGGTCTTTGCCAACCGCCGCCAGGCTGGCGGGTTGTTCTTTGGCCTGCCGACCCAGGCCACGGCCAACGGCATCTTTGACCGCCTGATGGATTGGGCCGAAACACAGTCGGAGGATATGGTCCACTCGATCCGTTTGGCGCACGGTATGGCTGAATTGAACGCGGAATACCGCCAGCTGTTCCCCGGCCACGCCACGACCGAGGAGGACGCCGACAGGAACAACGACCCCGAAAGCGGTGTGCTGGTACACCGCTGGTTTCAGGGCAACCGGCAGGCCTTGCTGGCGGATTTCGTCATCGGCACCGTTGACCAGCTGCTGATGGCAGCGCTCAAACAAAAGCACCTGATGCTGCGCCAGTTGGGGCTGGCCGGCAAGGTGGTGGTCGTGGACGAGTGCCACGCCTATGATACTTACATGAACTGCTATCTCGACCGCGCGTTGACCTGGCTGGGGCGCTATCAGGTGCCGGTCATCCTGCTGTCTGCCACGCTGCCAGCCCGGCGGCGGGCGGAGCTGGTCAATGCTTATCTGGGCGGACGGGCGGAGGAGGGCGGTTGGCAGACCAGCCGCGGCTATCCGCTGCTGACCTGGACTGACGGCAGGCATGTCTGCCAGCGGACGGTACCACTGACCGAACCGGGCAAAACCGTACAGTTGGCGCCGCTGACCGAGGACCGGCTGCCCGCCATGCTGCAGGAGAAGTTGGCACAGGGCGGCTGTGCGGGCGTCATCGTCAACACGGTGCGCAAAGCGCAGGCGGTGGCCACGCAGCTGCGCCAGACCCTGCCGGGATACGAGGTGTTTTTGTTCCATGCCCAGTTTCTGATGCCGGACCGCGCCGAGAAAGGGCAGACGCTGCTGCTGCGTCTGGGCAAACGTTCCACCCCGGCCGAACGAGACCGGCTGATCGTGGTAGGCACCCAGGTGATGGAGCAATCACTGGACATCGACTTCGATTTTCTGGTGACCGAACTCTGCCCCATGGATCTGCTGCTGCAGCGCATTGGCCGCCTGCATCGCCGGGTGGATCGAACAGACCGCCCGCTGCCGCTGCAAACGGCGCAGTGCGCCGTGCTGGATACCGGCAATGAGAGTTTTGACGCTGGCAGCAAGGCGGTCTATGGCGAATGGCTCTTGTGGCGTACCCGGCAACTGCTGCCGCAGGCGGTCGTTTTGCCGCAGGACATCCCGCAGTTGGTGCAGGACACCTACGGATGGGAAGAAAAGGATGTACTGCCGCAGGATACGGACAGCGTGCGCAGGCGGGAGGAATATCTGCTGAAGCGAGGAAAGCAGGAGCAAAAGGCCGCTGCTTTCCTGATCCAGCCGCCGACAGAACACCGCTTGCGGCCGCGACGCAATGTTCTGGATAACTGGATGAACGGGGAACAAAAAGGAACCGAGGCAGCCGCCCGCGCCGCTGTGCGCGACGGCGACCCGTCGGTAGAGGTGCTGCTCATGGTGCGCCATGAAGACGGCAGCGTGCATTTCCTGCCCTGGCAGGAGGAGGGCCGCGCGGTGGCAGCCGACTGCCCGCCCTGCCAGGCAGAAAGTGTGTCCATCGCCCGCCAACGGCTGCGGCTGCCGGGTTATTTCAGCAAGCGATGGACCGTCGACCGCGTCATCAACGAGCTGGAGGAACAGAACCGACGCTTATTGCCGGAGTGGCAGCAGGCGCCGATGCTGAAAGGGGAGTTGGTACTGCTGCTGGATGAAAACTTGACCGCACATCTGTCCAAGACGGTGCTGCGCTATGACCGCCGGGATGGCCTGACCTGGCAGAAGGAGGAAGCCGATGAAGGAAGTGGAGTTTAACCTATTGGACGAACCCTGGGTGCGGGTGCTTTGTCCGGATTGTACCGTGCGGGAGGTGTCTCTGACGGATGCCCTGCTGCATGCGCACGAATACAATGGCCTGGCTGGCGAACTGCCCACGCAGGATGTGGCGGTGCTGCGGCTGCTTTTGGCGGTGCTGCACACGGTATTTTCCCGCGTGGATGCGCAAGGGGAAAATGCGCCGATCAGCGCAGGAGCGGAACCTGACATGGCGCTGGACCGCTGGGAGAGCCTGTGGCGTTTGAAACATTTTCCTGTACAGCCGATCACGTCATATTTGGAAAAGTGGCATGAACGATTCTGGCTGTTTCACCCGGAACGCCCATTCTGGCAGGTACCGCAAGCCAAGATCGGTACGGCCTACAGCGCGGCAAAACTGAACGGGGAAATATCAGAAAGCG
This sequence comes from Candidatus Gemmiger avistercoris, assembly GCA_019116705.1. GTDB lineage: Bacteria > Bacillota > Clostridia > Oscillospirales > Ruminococcaceae > Gemmiger > Gemmiger avistercoris. The sequence goes on along the minus strand of DXBF01000041.1, from coordinate 2,457 downwards.
GCAACAAACTGCGGATGTTTACGGCTTACAGCGGCACAGGAAAATCGGAACTAAGCTATGCGCAGGCAGCGCGATGGCTGTTGTATGTGAATGGGTTTGACGATACATCGGCAAAACCGAAAGGAAAGGGACTGCCTTCGACGGGGGCCGGCTGGCTGGGAAAACTGGGGCTGATCCTGGCGCAAGGAAATACGCTGTTTGAAACGCTGATGCTCAATCTGGTCATGCTGAAAGACGGCGAACAGCCGTGGCAGCCGCCGCTGCCTTGTTGGGAGTTGCCGGAGGCGCGCAGCGCAGAGCGCACGGAGATCCCGCAGCCGGATGACCTTGCGGCGTTGCTCACATTGCAGTCCCGCCGCCTGCTCCTGCACCGGGAGGGCGAGAAAGTTACCGGACATACCCTGCTGGGGGGAGACTTCTTTGAGAGAGAGAACGCCTTCTGCGAGCAGATGACCGTTTGGCGGGCAGTACCGGCGCCCAAGAACGGACCTGTCACGTATCTGCCAAAACGGCACGATCCGGCCAAACAGTTTTGGCGGGAATTTCCAAGTGTGTTTTTGCAGGAATCGGGCGGAAGACGCCCCGGCGTCGTGCGGTGGGTCGAGGAATTGACCCGTTCGAATGATGCAATCCTGGACAGAAAAACACTGATCCGCTTTCAGATCACCGGGGTGGGGTATGGCGACAAGGACTTTTTTGTCACGGACACCTTCAGTGATTCTCTCACCTTCCATACAGCGTTGCTGGATGAGCTGGGCAGGCGATGGCGGCAGAAGATCACCGACGAGATCGACCGCTGCGGGAAACTGGCCCAAGCGGTCGGCAAGCTGGCCTGAAACCTGGACATCGCCGCCAGCGACCCGGACCGCGCCAGTAAGAAGAATTCCGCGAAAGCAGCCCGGGAACAGTTCTATTTCCGGTTGGATCAGCCTTTCCGCCGCTGGCTGTGCGACATCGACCCGGCGTGGGATGGCGAAACGGCAGAAGAGTACGTCCGCCAGTGGCGGGCCGACGCCAAACGGATTGCCCAAACGCTGGGCCGCCAGCTGGTGGACCAGAGCGGCAGCGCGGCTTTTATCGGACGAATGGTCAAATCCTCCGGCAGCAAAGCGAACGACAAGGAAACGTACTATTCGGCCTCGAAGGTGTACAACTGGTTCCTGGCCGATGTGAACAGAGTCTATCAAAAATAAGGAGGAACGCGCATGACACAAAGACAGCAACTACAGCGTTATGTAGCCGTCCGGCTGCGCTGGCTGCAGACCCTGCCGGAACACCCGCGCAAAGCGCAGCTGGCGGACCTGCGCCGCGGTGTGGGCCGCACCCCCGGTGAACTGCCGGAACTGTGGGGCGCATTTTTGCAGGACATGCCGGAGGAACTGCAGAGCACCACCGGCAACCCAACTTATGCCGAGTGGGCGATCTATCTGGCCCTGACCCTCTACGCCCTGCACCAGCAGGGCCAAACAAGCCCCATGCATAAGGAGGGGGAGGGCTTGGGCAAGGCCGCCCGTCAGCTGGTGCCGCCCGGGCAGGACCCCGGCGAAAGCAGTATCCAAAAGCGCTTCAACGCGCTGGCCACCGCCACGCAGATGCCGGAAATTTCCCACCATCTGCGGGGGATGATCCAGCTGCTGCGCGCGGGCGGCATCACGCTGGACTATGTGCAGCTGGCAGGCGACCTGTATGACCTGCAATTCCCCGATGCCATGCCCCATGTCCGCCTGCGCTGGGGCCAGGATTTTTACCATGACCCCAAAGAAGAAAACACGGAAAATGCGTGACGTTTCCCACGATCATAGAAAGAAAAGGAGCATAGACTATGGAATCCAAACGCCTGTATGTTGATTTTCACGTATTGCAGACCGTGCCGCCCAGCTGCGTCAACCGGGACGACACCGGCAGCCCCAAAACCGCTGTCTACGGCGGCGCCACCCGCGCCCGTGTTTCCTCCCAGGCCTGGAAGCGGGCGATGCGGCTGATGTTCCGGGAGGAACTTCTCGATGGCGAGCAGGTCGGCGACCGCACCAAAAAGATCGTCGGGCTGGTGGCGGATGAGATCGAAGCCCTGGCGCCGGGGCAGGATGCAAAAAAGATGGCGAAGGATGCCCTGAACTTGGCAGGGCTCAGCAAGATCAAGGAGGATAAGGATGCCGACACCCTGTTCTTCATGAGCCGTGCCCAGGCTCGGGCGCTTGCGCGGCTGGCCGTCGAAGGAAATGACGATAAGAAGGCATACAAGGACGCCCTCAAAGCGGCGCCGTCGGTGGATATGGTGCTGTTTGGCCGCATGGTAGCCAGCGACCCGTCGCTGAACTACGATGCCGCCGCCCAGGTGGCGCACAGCATCTCCACCCACGCCGTGCAGAACGAATATGATTATTTCACTGCTGTCGACGACTGTGCTCCGGAGGATAACGCCGGCGCCGGGCACCTGGGCACGGTGGAATACAATTC
>DXBF01000040.1 GCA_019116705.1 Candidatus Gemmiger avistercoris | reverse complement strand
CTCGCGGGTCCGGAAGGTGAAGTTGCCCGGGGTGATCTCGTTGCGGAACGCCTTGCCCACCTGGCAGACGCCGAAGGGCAGCTTGCGGCGGGTGGTGCGCTGGATGTTGGCGAAGTTCACAAAGATGCCCTGGGCGGTCTCCGGCCGCAGGTAGCAGGTGGAGGAGGAATCCTCAGTGACGCCGATGGCGGTCTTGAACATCAGGTTGAACTTGCGGATGGGGGTGAAATCGTGCTTGCCGCAGACCGGGCAGACCACTTCCTCGTGGCTGGCGATGAAAGCGTCCATCTCGTCAAAGGTCATGGCGTCCACGTCCACGCCCTTGCCCTGCTCACAGTCGGCGATCAGCTTGTCGGCGCGGTGGCGGCTCTTGCAGGCGCGGCAGTCCAGCAGCGGGTCCGAGAAGCTGGCCACATGCCCGGTGGTCACCCACACCTGGGGGTTCATCAGGATGGCGGCGTCCAGCCCCACGTTGTAGGGGCTCTCCTGCACGAACTTCTTCATCCATGCCTTTTTGACGTTGTTCTTGAACTCCACGCCCAGGGGGCCGTAGTCCCAGCTGTTGGCCAGGCCGCCGTAGATCTCGCTGCCGGGATAGATGAACCCGCGGTTTTTGCACAGGTTGACGATCATGTCCAGCGTCTTTTCACTGTTTTTCACTTTTACTACTCCTTCCGCGTGGCTGGCTGCCACGCAAAGCAAATTACCGCGCCGCACAACGCGGACGCAACAGGGCTATTATAGCATAGGCGGCGGGCGTGCACAAGGAAAAACCGCAATTCACCGCAATTGCCGGGCAATCTGGCGCGCCAGCGCCAGCAGGGCGGCGCGCTGTAAGCGGCAGGAACCGGCCAGCCGGGCCAGTTCCGCCTGCACGCGGGGGATCTTGCGGGCCGGAATGCCCAGGCAGGCCAGTTCAGTGACGGAGAGGGGAGAAACGCCTTCCTCCCGCCCCAGCCGGCTGGCGGCCAGCGGGTCCAATCCCCAGATCCATTTTGCCATCTTTTGCCCCTCCCACTGGTCAAAATACCCGAATTGTGGAAATCTTTTCTGCTATTATACCAAAAATTTGGAAAAAGTGTTTATTTTGTGCAAAAAAAATATTATAATGATTTCATAAATAAAAACACGCTGCTTTCCCGGCGCTGAAAAAGGCCGGAGCATCCGGCAAACCTGCGCAGCCGCGCAGGTCCCCGGGGGGGGGCTGCGCCTGTATCCCGGCGGGAAGGGCGGATCCAGCAAGAGAGCGTACGACAGGCAGGCCGTGCCGTGAGGGGCACGAATCTTTTTTGAGGTGACTACCGATGGCATACACATTCAACATGTTCGACCCGAAACTGCTGGACGGCGTCAAAACCATCCATTTTATCGGCTGCGGCGGTTCCGGCACCTACCCGCTGATCCAGATCTTGTGCAGCCGCGGCTATACCATCACCGGTTCGGACGTGGAAGAAACGAAAAATACCGAGGCCGAGCGCGCTATGGGCGTGCAGGTCGCCATCGGGCACGACGCGGCCAACGTGGGGGACGCCCAGCTGGTCGTTTACAGCGCGGCCATCCAGCCCGACAACCCTGAGATCAAGGCCGCCAACGCCCGCGGCATCAAGACCGTGGAGCGCAGCATCCTGCTGGGCTATGTCAGCCGCCTGCACCCGCGCAGCGTGGGCGTGGCCGGCACCCACGGCAAGACCACGGCCTGCGGTATGATCGCCACCATGCTGGAACTGGCCGGGCGTGACCCGGCGGCGGTCATTGGCGGCAAACTGCCGCTGATCGGCGGTTACGGCAAGGCGGGGGGCGGCCAGAACATCGTCATCGAAGCCTGCGAATACCACGAGACCTTCCTGCATCTGACCTGCGCGGTGGGCGTTATCCTCAACATCGACAACGACCATCTGGAATACTACGGGACCATGGGGCAGCTCAAGCTGGCGTTCCAGAAGTTCGCCCTGCTCTCCCGCACGGTGGTATTCAATATGGATGACCGCAACACCGTGGACGTGGTGAACTCGATCGACCGCCCGGTGCTCAGTTTCGGCATCCGGGAGGAAGCCCACTTCCGCGCCGTCAACGTGGCGGAATACAAGCCCGGCTTCTATGAGTTCGACGTGCTGGAACTGGGCGAGCCCTTCGCCCACATCCGGCTGAGCGTGCCCGGGTACCACAATATCTACAACGCCCTGGCCATGTGCTGCTGCGTGCGCCCCCTGGGCCTGAAGCCGGAGGACGCCGAACGGGCGGCGGAGGCCTTCCACGGCATGGGGCGCCGGTTTGAGATCAAGGGCGAGTGCAACGGCGCGGTCATCGTGGACGATTACGCCCACCACCCCACCGAGATGGCCGCCACGCTGAAAACCGCCAGGAGCCTGGGCTACCGGCGCGTGATCGCGGTACACCAGCCCTTCACCTACAGCCGCACCAAGATGCTGATGAACGACTTCGCAGAGGTGCTCTCCCAGGCGGACCAGGTAGTGCTGCTGCCGGTGATGGGCGGCCGCGAGGCGGACGACGGCAGTGTGCGCTCGGAACAGCTGGCGGCGAAGCTGCCGGGCAGCGTGGTGGTCGACGGGTTGGAAGGCGCGGCCGAGTGGGTCAAACAGAACGCCGGGCAGGGCGATCTGGTGGTCTGCATGAGCTGCGGCGACCTGTACAAAGCCGCCGATATGATGGTGGAATAATTACCGATGCAAAGGCAGGCGGCCCCGCAGGGCTGCCTGCTTTTTTGCGCGCCTCTACACTTTTGGGCACGAATGGTGTATACTAAGACCATCAAGAATTGAAAAAGGAGAGCAAAATCATGAACCAGCAGTATCTGCAGCTGTATGCGGATTTCGTCGTCAAGGTGGGCGTCAACGTGCAGCCCCGCCAGAATTTCATCGTGCGCTGCCCGGTCACCATGCCGGAGTTTGCCTACGCCTGTGTGCGCGCCGGGTATGAGGCGGGGGCCAAACGGGTCGTCGTCCGCTGGGAGGACGACCGCCTCACCCGTCTGAACATGGAACTGGCGCAGGAAGCGGACCTGACCGACGTGAAACCCTATGAACTGCGCAGCTATCTCGACTATGCCGAGGACCCCGACGGCTGCTGCACCCTGGCCATCCATGCCGAGGACCCCGAAGCCCTGGCCGGGTTGGACGCGGGCAAGGTCAACCGTGTGAACCTGGCGCGCCGCACCGTCATGAAGCCCTGGCAGGAATACACCATGAACGACCGCGTGCAGTGGTGTGTTGTCGCGGTGCCCGCCCCCGGCTGGGCGGCCAAGGTGTTCCCCGGTCTGCCGCAGGAGGAAGCCGTCGAAAAGCTGTGGGAAGTGATCTTTGACGTCTGCCGCGTTTCCACCGGCGACCCGGTCGGCGCCTGGAAAGAACACGTGGCCAAAACGAAGGCCCGCCGCGACCGGCTCAACGCCTGGGATCTGGACTATGTGCACATCACGAGCGGAAACGGCACCGACTTGAAGGTGGGTCTTGCCCAGGACGCTACCTGGGAGGGCGCATCCAGCAAGTCGGAGCGCGGCATCGAGTTTATCGCCAACGTGCCCACCGAGGAGGTGTTCTGCGCGCCGGACCGCAGCCGTGTGGAAGGTACCGTCTACGGCACCAAGCCTTATGTCTACAATGGACAGCTGATCGAGGGCTGGCATGTGACCTTCCAGGACGGCAAGGTGGTGGAGCACGGGGCCGAGAAGAACGCCGCCCTGCTGGCGGAACTGCTCGCCACCGACGAGAACGCCTGCCGCATCGGCGAGGTGGCGCTGGTCCCGGCGTCCAGCCCCATCAACCGCAGCGGCGTACTGTTCTACAACACGCTGTTCGACGAAAACGCGGCCTGCCATATCGCCTTCGGCGCGGGCTACCCCACCAACATCCGGGGCGGCGCGTCGATGACCCGGGCCCAGCTGATGGAAAAGGGCCTCAACGATTCCGCCATCCACGAGGACGTGATGATCGGCGCGCCCGACACCCAGATCACCGGCATGACCAAAGACGGCCGCGAGGTCACGATCTTCACCGACGGCGAATGGGCGTTTTGACTGCATGACATCGCCCGCAGGGCGATGGGATAGAATCTCTTTGGCCCTTTCTTTGTAAAGAAAGGGCAATATACCCCACAAAAACACCCACGCCCCGGACCGTGCTGCACGGTCCGGGGCGTTTCTGCTGGGGATTAGCTTTGGTCAAAACCGGCGGCGATGCGCGGGATCAGTTCCGAAAAAGTTTTTTCGCCGTGCATGGCGGTCATCAGTACGCTCATCACGCGGTCATCTTGTACCAGGATCAACTGCCAGAAAGCGCCGCTTTCGCTGCCGTAGAAGTAGACGGCGTCCATGCCGGGCAGTTCCGGCGCAGTCAGCGGCACATCGGCCAGAAGTTCCTCTTGTCCATGCAGGGCCGGGGCCAGAAGCCGCGCCAGCAGGGGAAGAAGGGTGTCGTAATAGGTCACGGTCATATAGGTGTACAGCAGTACATGGTCCCCCTGCACGATCCGGCCGCGTTCCCGGAACTCGATGATCCGGGGCGCCAGCAAGGTGCGCCGCGTCTCCACGGAATTGTAGAAAGCGTCGCCGTCTCCGTCGTAGGGCACAAAGGTGCCTTCGGCCAGATCCTCCATGGTGGCAAAGGGCATGGCGGCTTTTTCCGCTTCTGTGTTGCGCAGATAAGCGGATCTGTCGGGATGAAAGATCACGCAGAACAGGAGTACGATCAGAAAAGGAAGCGCCAACCGCCACAACCCGTTGGCACAGCGGTGCAGGGGCGCGCTCCACCGCCAGTTTTTGTGATGGTCGGGCGGCAGGCCGCGTTTCAGCTTTCTGCGCAGGGAAAAAATGCAGTACAGATTTTGCAGTGAAGTCAGCATGAGCGACAGATAACAAAAAGCGAAGACCAGCGCCGTCAGCGGATGCTCCACAAGATTCAGAAAACCATCCCCGGAAAACAACTCGGAACTCCGCAGGGCGATCACGATGGCCCAGCAAACGAAGCTAAACACCGCCGACCGGCAGGCCATCTTCAGACTCAGCGCCTGCACCGCCGGGTCGGTGTGCAGTTCCGGCGCGGCGGGGTCGTCGCAGGCGTAGATGTAAAACTCGTCCTGGCGGCAGACAAAGTGCCAGCCCGCCTCCTCGTACAGTGCTTCCTCCCCGGCGTCGGGACGGCCCGGCGGGATGAACAGCACATTGCCCTTCAGACGAGCGGCGGTCAGGCGGTAGCGCACCGGGCGGGGCGTTTCCCGGCGGAAGCGCGCCTCAAAGATGACGGTCCACCGTTCCAGCATCAAGCCCTGTTCGGCCATGTCCCCCAGCCAGCTTTCGCAGGCTTCCACGTCATAGGGCGGGCAGGGCGCCAGACGGCGCACGGTCGGTCTCTCGCTCGTTTTCATCATGCTCGGCTCCTTTCGTCAGGCTGGCCGGGGCGGTGATGGCCGCCCGCGCGGCGTCGTCCAGGCAGCGCTGCAGCCGGGCGCGCTCGCCGTCGTAGGCGGCCTTCCCGGCGGCGGTCAGCCGGTAGTACCGCTTGCAGCCCACCGTCCCGGCCTCACGCAAAAAGCCCTCGGCCTCAAAGCGGGCCAGCAGGGTATACAGGGTGGCGGGCCCCAGACGCACCGCGCCGCCGGAGACCTGGGCCGCAAAAGCCGTGATCTCGGCGCCGCAGGCGTCCCCGCGGGTCAGCGCCATCAGCACATAAAACATGGATTCGGTCAGATTTTCCAGCGGCTGCCGGGGCATGGGGCTCACCTCACACACGATATCGTTTAATGATATTGTATTACGATAACGCGTGCCAGTCAAGCATCCGGGCGCTTTTTTCGCTCGAAAAAGGCCGAAAATGCCTGTTCACGGCGCATTTTTCCGCCCGGGGGCTTGCATTTTTGAAAAGAGTGTGCTATATTTCTACTGTTCGATGATGTTTGATTGGAAAGTGGGCCGCCAAGGTCCGCTTTCTTTTTATGATAGGGCAGAATAAGGAGCATGGCATGGCAAAACAGCAGAACAGCGGCGGCGCGGCCAAAGTAGTGGAAACGCTGGTCCGCCCGACCATCGAGGGGATGGGCCTGCGTTTGTGGGACGTCCGCTTTGAAAAAGAAGGGCCGGACTGGTTCCTGCGGGTGCTGGTGGACCGGGACGAACCCCTGGACACCGATACCTGCGAGGCGGTCTCCCGGGCCATCGACCCGCTGCTGGACGAGGCGGACCCCATTGAACAGAGCTATTACCTGGAAGTGGGCAGCCCCGGCCTGGGCCGCCGCCTGACCCGCCCCGAACACTACGAGGCCCTGCGCGGGCAGAAATGCGCGGCCCATCTGATCCGCCCCGACGAAGCGGGCCGCCGCGACGTCAGCGGCATCCTGCAGGGCCTGGACGGGGAGGGCAACGTCACCCTGCTGGAAGGGGACGCCGCCTATACCTTCCCGCTCAAAGCGGCGGGGTATGTCAAACTGTGCGATGACGAAGACCTTTTTGGCTGAGAGGTCCCGTAATGTATCTGTGTACTGAAACCTATATTGGGAGGAAACCGTAAAAATGGCTACTGCGAACAACGAATTCTTTGAAGCACTGGCGGCGCTGGAAAAAGAGCGCGGCCTGCCGGAAGACTACCTGATCGAGAAGATCAAGGCCGCGATCGTCATCGCGGTGAAGAAAGACTACGAGGTCGAGGATGACAACGTGGTGGTCGATATCGATCCCGAGATCGGTGCCTTCCGCGCCAGCCTGCTGCGCGACATCGTGGAGGAAGTGGAAAACCCCCACACCCAGGTCAGCCTGGAGGACGCGCAGAAGGTCCGCAAGAGTTATAAAGTCGGCCAGCGCATGGTGACCCCGCTCAAGACCAAGGAATTCGGCCGCATCGCCGCGCAGACGGCCAAGCATGTGATCCGCCAGGGCCTGCGGGAAGGCGAGCGCAACCTGCAGTGCAGCGAGATGCAGTCCCGCGCCCATGAACTCATCACCGCCACGGTGGTCTCCATCGACCCCGAACGCGGCAACATCGTGCTGGATCTGGGCAAGGGCGGCAGTGCCGTGCTGCCCCGCAACGAGCAGGTCCCCGGGGAGACCTTCCGCGAGGGCGAGACCGTGCAGGTCTACGTCGTCGATGTGCTGGCGACCGACCGCGGCCCCCGTGTGACCATCAGCCGCACCCATCCGGGCCTGGTCAAGCGGATGTTTGAACTGGAAGTGCCCGAGATCTACGACGGTACCGTGGAGATCAAGGCCATCGCCCGCGAGGCGGGCGCCCGCACCAAGCTGGCGGTCTGGAGCAAGAATCCCGATGTTGACCCCGTCGGCGCCTGCATCGGCGCCCGCGGCGCCCGTGTGGAGAAGATCGTGCAGGAACTGGGCGGTGAGAAGATCGACGTCATCCGCTGGAGCGAGGACGTTACCGAGTTCATCTCGGCGGCGCTGTCCCCGGCCAAGGTGGTCAAGGTCGATCTGCTCCCCGGCGAGGTCAAGAGCTGCCGTGTTACGGTGCCCGATCATCAGCTCAGCCTGGCCATCGGCAACAAGGGGCAGAACGTCCGCCTGTGCGCCCATCTGACCGGCTATAATATCGACATCCGTCCGGAATCCGGCTATTACGGGGAGGACGAGGAGTAAATCCCGCAGAGCAGCTCTGCCCGGGCCGCGGCCCGGAACCTATTGGAAAAGAGGTCGGCTACTTGCAGCAGCAAAAGCAAAAAAAGATCCCGATGCGCCGGTGCGTGGGCTGCAATGCCCAGCGCCCCAAACGGGAACTGGTCCGCGTCGTGCGCAGCCCGGAAGGCGTGATCAGCATAGATCTGCGCGGCAAAGCGCCGGGGCGCGGGGCTTATCTGTGCCCTTCGGCCGCCTGCCTGGCCCGGGCACGCAAAGCAAAGCGCCTGGAGCGCACGTTTGAAGTCCCCATCCCGGCGGAGATCTATGACCGTCTGACGGAGGAGATCCAGTGCGCAGAACAAATGGCAAAGGAGGCGGCAGACCATGGCGAATGACCTGCATCCGCTGCTGGGGGCGCTGGGGCTTTGCCGCAAGGCCGGCAAGCTGCTGTACGGGTACGACCGTGTGCAGGAAAATGCCCTGCGCGGTAAGGTGGCGCTGGTGCTGCTTGCCGCAGACGCCAGCGAACGTACCGTGAGCCATATGCGCAACGCCTGTGAGGGGGTCGTGGCCTGTGAACAGATGCCGCTGACCTCCGCCGACCTGGTGATGCTTACCCCCAAGCCCGCCGCCGTGTTCGGCATTACGGATGAAAACCTTGCGCAGCTTTGCGTGAAACATCTTACCTGATGCAGAGGAGGACCACAGTTTATGGATTTTAAATACAAGATCGCGGATGTTGCCAAGGAATTCGGCGTGCCCGCCAAAAAAGTGATCGAGACCGTCGCGCCCATCACCGGCGAGACTTACAAGACCGGCGGCACCTTCGGTGAGCGGGAACTGGATTTCCTGCTGGAAAAGCTGACCCGCGAAAATGCCGAGACCAGCCTGGACGCCTACCTGGCCAGCGGCGTGAAAGCCGAGGAAAAGAAGCCGGAACCCAAAAAGGCAGAGCCCAGGAAACAGGAAGCGAAGAAAGAACCCCGGCGCGACAGCCGCAAGCCCGAGAAACCGGCGGAAAAGCGCAGCGAGAAGCGCGTTACGCTGCAGGAACTGGCGGCGAATACCGGCATCAAGAAGCCGGTGGCCGCCACGGAGCAGGTGCAGGTCAACCGGGCGCAGGTGTCGGTGGACACCCGCACGGTGGACGTCAACGTGGATAAGTTCAACGCCCGTTACGACGACCTGGCCGACAGCCGCAACATGCCCGGCAAGCGCAAGAAGGCGCCCACCGGCAAAAAGGAAAAATTCAACAACCGCAACAACCGCCGCGGCCAGCAGTTCGGCCGCCGCCGCGAGACCGAAGCCGAGCGCCTGCAGCGCATCCAGCTGGAAAAAGCCCGCAACGCCCAGCTCAAGATCTCCATCCCTGATGAGATCACCGTCGGCGAACTGGCCAGCCGCCTGAAGCAGACGGCGGCCAAGGTCGTGGCCAAGTTCATGCAGATGGGCGAGATGCACGCCGTCTCCGACGTGGTGGATTTCGACACCGCCGCCCTCATCGCCGAGGAGTTCCACGCCAAGGTGGAGCATGAGGTCCATGTCTCCATCGAGGAGCGCCTCTTTGTGCAGGAGGAGGACAACGAAGCCGATCTCGTCGCCCGGCCGCCGGTCGTGGTGGTCATGGGCCACGTCGACCACGGCAAGACCTCCATCCTCGACGCCATCCGCAAGACCAACGTGACCGCGGGCGAGGCCGGCGGCATCACCCAGGCCATCGGCGCCTACCAGGTTGCGACCGGCAGCGGCGATGTGATCACCTTCCTGGATACCCCGGGGCACGAGGCGTTCACCGCCATGCGCGCCCGCGGCGCCAATATGACCGACATCGCCGTACTGGTGGTGGCCGCGGACGACGGCATCATGCCCCAGACCATCGAATCCATCAACCACGCCAAGGCGGCGGGCGTCAAGCTGATCGTGGCCATCAACAAGATGGATAAGCCGACGGCCAACCCCGAGCGCGTCAAGGAGCAGCTCACCCAGTACGAGATCGTCCCCGAGGACTGGGGCGGCGAAGTGGCCTGCCTGCCGGTGTCCGCGCTGACGGGCATGGGCATCCAGGACCTGCTGGAGCGCATCGTGCTGGAAGCCGAGGTCATGGAGCTCAAAGCCAACCCCAACCGCCGCGGCAAGGGCGCCGTCGTGGAAGCCCGTCTGGACAAGGGCCAGGGCCCCGTGGCCACGCTGCTGGTCCAGAACGGCACGCTGCATAAGGGCGACTGCCTGATCGCAGGCACCGCCGTGGGCCGTGTGCGCACCATGCGCGACGATAAAGGCCGTGAGATCACCGAGGCCGGACCTTCCACGCCTGTGGAGATCACCGGCCTGACCGAAGTGCCCGAGGCGGGCGAACTGTTCGAGGCCGTCGAGGACGAGAAGCTGGCCCGCGAACTGGCCGACAAGCGTACCACCGAGGCCAAGGAGCGCCAGTTCGCCGCTTACACCAAGGTCACGCTGGATAACCTGTTCGACCAGATGGCCGCCAACGATATGAAGGAACTGCCCATCGTCGTCAAGGCCGACGTGCAGGGCTCCGCCGAGGCCGTCAAGCAGAGCCTTGAAAAGATCTCCAACGACGAAGTCCGCGTCCGCGTCATCCACGCGGGCGTCGGCGCCATCTCCAAATCCGACGTTTCGCTGGCGGACGCCTCCAACGCCATCATCATCGGCTTCAACGTCCGTCCGGACGCCATCGCCAAGGCGGAAGCCGAGCAGACCGGCGTGGAGATGCGGATGTACCGCGTGATCTACGACGCTATCAATGATGTGTCCGACGCCATGAAGGGCATGCTGGCGCCCAAGATCCGCGAGGTCGCCCTGGGCGAAGCCCAGGTCCGTCAGGTCTACAAGATCTCCAGCGTGGGCACCGTCGCCGGCTGCCGCGTCACCAGCGGCAAGATCACCCGCGACGCCCAGCTGCGCCTGGTGCGCGACGGTATCGTCATCTGCGAGGACGCCATCGCCAGCCTGAAGCGCTTCAAGGACGACGCCAAGGAAGTGGCTGAGGGCTTTGAGTGCGGTATCACGCTGCAGAAGTTCTCCGACATCAAGGAGGGCGACGTTTTCGAGTGCTTCAAACTCGAGGAATACCGCGATTGACCGTGACCCATACAGGGGCAGGGGCGTCCCGCAGCGGACGCCTCACCCGTTGATACAGAGGAAAGAACCATGCCAAGCAAAAATCATGGCCGTATGGCACAGGATATGAAGCGGGAACTCATCGCTATCATTCAGGAGATGAAGGACCCCCGCGTCACCGGCGGCCTGCTGACCGTAACGCGGCTGGATGTGACGCCCGATCTGGACCAGGCCAAAGTCCACATCAGCGTCATGGGGCGTGAAGGCGGGCCGGAACCCGTCGTCAAGGCCCTGAACCGGGCCTCCGGCCATGTGCGTACCGAGATCAGCCGCCGCATGCACATCCGCAAGGCGCCGCGTTTCGTGTTCGTGGCGGATGAAAGCGCGGCCTACGCCGCCCGCATCAACCAGCTGCTGGAAGACCTGGCGGTGGAACCTGACGCCGCCGGCGACCCCGACGCCGGGGGCGCGGGGGAATAAGGCAGGTCCGGCCGCCTTTAGGGGCGCGCCGGGGGCACATTGCTCCAGAAAAGAGGGACTGTATGACACAATCCGTGGATCATGAGACGGTCGTTACCCGCCTGCTGGGCGCGGACGACATCCTGATTTTATGCCATAAGAACCCGGACGGCGACACCATCGGTTCGGGCGCGGCGCTCTGCCTGGCGCTGCAGCGCCTGGGCAAGACCGCTGCGGTGCTGTGCAGCGATCCGATCCCGGCCATGTATGACTTTTTGCCGATCACGGAGTTTGACGGCAGCTATACCCCGCGCTTTGTGGTGGCGGTCGATGTGGCCGGTATCCAGCTGTTCGGCGACCGCAACCATATGGCGGATTATGCAGGTCATGTGGACCTGTGCATCGACCATCACGGCTCCAACAGCGGCTACGCTTACGAAACGCTGGTCGACGACCATGCGGCGGCCGCTGCAGAACTGCTGACGGCGCTGATCCCTGAACTGGGGGTGGAGATCACCCCCGACATCGCCGCCTGCCTGTATACCGGCATCGCCACGGACACCGGCTGTTTCCGCTTTACCAACACCACCGCCGCCACCCACCGCGCCGCTGCCACCCTGATCGAAGCGGGGGCGGACGTGGAACGGCTCAACGAACGGCTGTTTGAATGCCGCTCCCACGCGCGGATGGAGGCGGAGCGCCTGGCGCTGGAAAGCCTGGAATACTACTTTGACGGCCGCTGCGCCCTGATCTGCCTGACCTGGGATCAGATCCAGGCGGCAGGGGTCGCCGGGGCGGAACTGGAGGATCTGACCAGCCTGCCGCGCTCCATCGAGGGCGTGGAGGTAGGCCTGACCCTGCGCCAGCAGAAGGACGGCAGCTACAAGATCAGCGTGCGCACCGGCCACGATACCAACGCCTGCAGCATTGCACGCCGCCTGGGCGGCGGAGGACACCCCCGTGCCGCCGGGTGCGAGATCAGCGGCAACCTGGATAACGCCAAACATGCCATCCTGGACGAAGTCAGGAAAGAACTGGAACGCAGCGGGGCTGCGTGTGCGCAGGAACCGGAAACCTGAACGCAGGCCCGCCCCGGAAAGAACAGAAAAGGAAACCCCCATTATGCATACGCCAAACGGCATTCTGCCCGTAGACAAACCTGCCGGCTGGACCAGCTTTGACGTGCTGGCCAGGCTGCGCGGCGCATTGGGCACACGCAAACTGGGGCACGCGGGCACACTGGACCCTATGGCGACCGGTGTGCTCGCCGTGTTTATCGGCAGAGCGACCGCAGCTGCCGACCGCCAGTTGGATCACGATAAAACCTATGAAGCCACCTTGCGCCTGGGCCTGCGCACCGACACCGGCGACGTGACCGGCGCCGTGCTGGAGACCGCCCCGGTGACTGCGGGGGAGGCGGAACTGCGCGCCGTGCTGCCCCGCTTTACCGGCCCGCAGATGCAGCTGCCGCCGATGTACAGCGCGGTGAAGGTCAACGGCCAGCCGCTGTACAAAGCGGCCCGCAAGGGCCAGACGGTCGAGCGCGCGCCGCGCCCCATCACCGTGTACAGCATCGAATACCTGGGCAGCCCGGCGCCGGGGGACCACACGCTGCGGGTGGCCTGCTCCAAAGGCACCTACATCCGCGTGCTGGCGGAGGACATCGGCCGCGCCCTGGGCGTGCCCGCCACGCTGGCGGCGCTGCGCCGCACCCGCGCGGGCGTGTTTGACCTCTCCCAGTGCCATACGCTGCCGGAAATCCTGGAAGCCGCCGCGAGCGGCGCGCTGGAGACCAACGGCTGGGTGCTGCCGGTGGAGCATGTGTTCGCGCCGCTCCCGGCGCTGCAGGTCAACGACGGCGTCCGGGCGCATCTTTTCAACGGCTGCCCCACCAGCCGGTTCGCCGCGGCGGAGGGCCGCTACCGCGTGTACGACGCGCAGAATACCTTCCTGGGGCTGGCTGTGGTGGAGGGCGGCGTGCTGCGGGTGGAAAAACTGTTTTGCGAAAGGAACTGAAACGGGATGCAGATCTATCACACCCTGACCCCGGTGGAGGCGCCCCGGGGCAGCGCGGTGGCCCTGGGCTACTTTGACGGCGTGCACTGCGGCCACCGGCTGGTGCTGGGCAGCGCGGTGCGCTGCGCCGCCCGGCAGGGGCTGGCCCCCGCCGCCTTCACCTTTGAACTGCCCGGCAACCAGACCCTCAAGGGCGGGCGGATCCTCTCCGCCCGGCAAAAGCACCGGCGCATCGCGGGGCTGGGGGTGGAACAGTATATGGAACCGCCCTTCGAGGCATTCCGCACCCTCTCGCCGGAGGCGTTCGTGCAGCAGATCCTGGTGGACTGCTTCCACGCCCAAGCGGTGTTCTGCGGCGATAACTTCACCTTCGGTGCCCGGGCGGCGGGCAATGTGGAGCGGCTGCAGGCCCTCTGCGGCGGCGCGGGGATCGAGGTGCACATCGTCCCCATGGCCCAGTACGGCGCCCAGGCGGTGTCCTCCACCCGCATCCGCGCGGCGCTGGAGGAAGGCCGCCTGGACGACGCCAACGCCATGCTGGGCGCGCCCTATGCCATCGACTGGCCGGTGACCCACGGCAAGGGCATCGGCGGCAGCCGCCTGGGCACGCCCACGGTCAACCAGAATTACCCGCCCGACGCGCTGCAGCCCTGCACCGGCGTCTACCTGACCCGCATGTGGCTGCAGGACCGCTGGTGGCCCGCCGCCACCGGCATCGGCCGCCGCCCCACGGTGGACGACAGCGCCAAGGCCGCCGTCACCTGCGAGACCTATGTGCCGGATTTCCACGGCGATCTCTACGGCCAGGCCCCGGTGCTGGAATTCCACCGCTACCTCTGCCCGATCCGCAAATACCCTACGCTGGCGGACCTGGCGGCGCTCATCCGGCGCGCTGCGGCGGACAGCAAGGCCTATTTTGCGGCCCAGACGGTAAAATAATTGCAAAATCGCCGCGCCGCGCCCCTTGTAATCCGGGCGCGGTTGTGGTATACTTATGTACGCTACCGTGGCCCGGTACGGGGCGTATGCCTCAAACCCGCAGTTACCCTGTACTGCGCCATCGGCAAATTTTTTTGAAAGAGGTATGTATCATGAGCCAGAAATCTGCTATCGAAAAGCAGCCCATCATCGCCAAGGCCGCCCTGCACGAGGGCGACACCGGTTCCCCGGAGGTCCAGGTCGCGCTGCTCACCGCGCGCATCAACCACCTGACCGAGCACCTGAAGAGCAACAAGCATGACAACCACAGCCGCCGCGGCCTGTTCAAGATGGTCGGCCGCCGCCGCAATCTGCTGGCCTATCTGCAAAAGAAGGACATCAACCGTTATCGTGCCCTGATCGCTGAGCTGGGTCTGCGCAAGTAATTTTCGCAAAAACGGGCAGGGCGCAACGCAAGCGCCCTGCCCGCTTTTGTTTTTTTGTTCCACTGCCACGGCTTTCGGCTGTGCCGCCGCTTTGCGCAGTAAATCGAGCACCCAAGCACCGGCTTGGCTGCTGGCTTTATTGCTCAAACCGGAAGCGCACGGCCACGGTATATAAAATCCAAACAGAAGGAGAATCCCTATGGCTTACGAGTTTGCTTCCCGGCTGGAAACCTTCCCCCATTACCGCAAATTTGAGACGACCTTCGCCGGCCGCCCGTTTGTGGTGGAGACCGGCAAGATGTGCGGCCTTTCCAACGGCAGCGCCATGATCCGCTACGGCGATACCTGCGTGCTGTGCAACGTCACCATGAGCGAGAAGCCCCGCGAGGGCGTGGACTTCTTCCCCCTGAGCGTGGAGTTTGAGGAGAAGCTCTACGCCGCAGGCCGCATCCCCGGCAGCTTCATGCGCCGGGAGGGCCGCCCCGGCGAACATGCCATCCTGTCCTCCCGCGTGGTGGACCGCCCGATCCGTCCGCTGTTCCCCAAGGATATGCGCAACGACGTCTGCGTGACCATGACGGTCATGAGCCTGGACCCCGACAATTCCGCCGAGGTCGCCGGCATGAACGGCGCTTCGCTGGCCATCGCCATGTCGGACATCCCCTGGAACGGCCCCATCGCCGGTGTGTTCGTGGGCCTGGTGGACGGCCAGATCGTCCTCAATCCCACCAAGGAGCAGCGCGAGCACAGCGACCTTTCGCTGACCCTGGCCGCCAGCGAGGAGAAGATCGTCATGATCGAAGCGGGCGCCAACGAGGTGGACGAGGCCACCATGATGGAGGCCATCCGCGCCGGCCATGCCGAGATCAAGAAGATGCTGGCTTTCATCAACAGCATCGTGGCCGAGATCGGCAAACCCAAAAAGACCTTCACCCCGGTGGAACTGGACCACGCCCTGCTGGCCGACGTTTACGCCAGGCATCTGGACGAGGTCAAGGCCGCTATGGACACCGACGACAAGAACGTCCGCGACGCGGCGCTGCTGCCCATTATGGACGCCATCGCCGCCGAGCATCCCGACCTGACGGCTGCCGACATCGACCTCATCAGCTACAAGCTGCAGAAGAAGGTCGTCCGCACCTGGCTGCTGGAGGACGGCAAGCGCGTGGACGGCCGCGGCATCAATGAGATCCGCCCGCTGGCCGCCGAAGTGGGCCTGCTGCCCCGCGTGCATGGCTCCGGCATGTTCACCCGCGGCCAGACCCAGGTGCTGACCATCTGCACCCTGGGTTCCACCAAGGACGCCCAGCTGATGGACGATCTTTCCGATACCCAGTACAAGCGCTATATCCACCACTACAACTTCCCGCCGTACTCGGTAGGCGAGGCCCGCGCGCCCCGCAGCCCCGGTCGCCGCGAGATCGGCCACGGCAACCTGGCCGAGCGCGCGCTGGTGCCGGTGCTGCCGGACCAGGGCGAGTTCCCCTACACCATCCGCTGCGTGTCGGAGGTCCTCTCCTCCAACGGCTCCACCTCCCAGGCTTCCATCTGCGGCTCCACGCTGGCCCTCATGGACGCCGGTGTGCCCATCAAGGCGCCTGTGGCCGGCATTTCCTGCGGCCTGATCACCGACGGTGACCCGCTGCACGGCGGCCGCTGGATGACCATGCTGGACATCCAGGGCGTGGAGGACTTCCACGGCGATATGGACTTCAAGGTGGGCGGTACCCGCCGCGGCATCACCGCCATCCAGATGGATATCAAGGTGGACGGCCTGACCTACGAGATCGTGGAAGAGGCGCTGGAGAAGTGCCGCAAGGGCCGTCTGTATATCCTGGACCAAATCATCAAGCCGGTCATCGCCGAGCCTCGCGCCGAGCTGTCCAAGTATGCTCCCAAGATGTTCAGCATGATGATCCCCGTGGACAAGATCAAGGATGTCATCGGCAAGGGCGGCAAGGTCATCCAGGAGATGTGTGCCAACTTCAACTGCAAGATCGACATCGAGGAGGATGGTCACGTCTTTATCTCCGCGGTGGATCAGGACGACGCCATGCGCGCCATCTCCACCATCAAGACCATCGTGGAGGACCCCGAGATCGGCGCTATCTATAAGGGCCGCGTGACCCGGCTGATGAACTTCGGCGCTTTTGTCGAGATCGCCCCGGGCAAGGAAGGCCTGGTCCATATCTCCAAGCTGGACGACCACCGCGTGGAGCGCGTGGAGGACGTGGTGGCTGTGGGCGATCCCATCTTCGTCATGGTCACCGACATCGACCAGCAGGGCCGCATCAACCTGTCCCGCAAGGACGCGCTGGCGGCCATCGCCAAGAAGCGCGCCGGGCAGCAGTAAGCCGCCGTTTCGGCCGCAGCAAAAAACCAGGAGGGCGGCTCCCAAACGGGAGCCGCCCTCCTTTGCCGTTGTTAGCTTCAGCGAAAAGGCAACCCCCGGCTCTGCCGGGGAGTATAAAAAAATTATATAATGCAAAAGACCTTCTGGTAGAATAGAGTTGCGGTCGGCCAACTGCAACAATAAAACCAGG
>DXBF01000039.1 GCA_019116705.1 Candidatus Gemmiger avistercoris | reverse complement strand
CCGCCGCGGCTACTGCGCCGCCAGCGTCAACGCCATGCTGGCCGCCGTCAACGGCTACCAGGAGTTCCGCGGCGCGCCGGAAGCCAAGGCCAGACCGCTCAAGCGCCAGCGGCGGGTCTTTTGCGACGCCGGGCGGGAACTGACCCGCGCGGAATATTTCCGCCTGCTGGCCGCCGCCCGCCAGAGCGGCCGCAAGCGCACGCTGCTGGTTTTGCAGACGCTGTGCGCCACCGGCATCCGGGTCTCGGAACTGGCCTTCATCACGGTGGAGGCGGTGCGCCGGGGCCGGGCGTCCATCCGCTGCAAGGGCAAATGCCGGGACATTCTGCTGCCCCGCGCTCTCTGCCACCGGCTGGAACGCTGGTGCAGCCGGCAGCGCATCCACACGGGGCCGGTGTTCCTGACCCGGCAGGGCCGCCCGCTGGACCGGGTCACGGTCTGGAGACGAATGAAGGCCCTGTGCGACCAGGCCGGGGTGGCGCGGGGGAAGGTCTTCCCCCACAACCTGCGGCACCTGTTCGCCAGGACCTTCTATGCGCTGGACAAAAATCTTGCCAAGCTGGCGGACCTGTTGGGTCATTCCAGCATCGAGACGACGCGGATCTATATTATGGAGTCGGGCGCCGAGCACCAGAAACTGCTGGAGCGGATGCACCTGCTGCTATAAAACAACAAAAGTATAGTTTTGTTACATAGGGGGTGCGCTCACCCGCGCCGCAGCCCCGGCCCGCCCGCCGAAAAAAAGGGCGCACAAAGCCAGTTGAACGTTCCGGGGGAGCGTTCAACCAATTTCGTGCGCCTGTTTTTATGAAATTTGTCGAATTAGTGCGGCATACTTGACTTACAAAGGGGCCTGTGCTATTATAATTATTATTGTTGCGATTGTATCGGGTGGAATGTAAGCCGTTCCCGGCGTGTTCTGCGCGGTATGTGCAACAAAACTATACTTTCGTTGTTTTGCATGGGGAAGGAGGACCGCCGGTGGACCGAACAGAAGCCGAGACCGTGGCAATTCTGCCCGGCTTCCCGATCGAGGACTACCTGCAAAGCGCGGGCAACGGCTGGAATGGCGAGACCTGCGCCGGGTACCGCCGGGCGCTGTGCGAACTGGCCCGCAGCCTGGTGGGGCAGGGTCCGCCCACGCCCGCGGCGGTGCAGGCCTGGCGGCAGGACCTGGAACGCCGGGGTTACCGCCCCCGCAGCATCAACAGCCGTCTGGCGGCGGCCAACGGGTATTTCCGCTGGTGCGGCCGGTATGACCTGCTGCTGCACTACGTACCGCCCACCCGGGCGGCGCTGCCCGCACTGACCCGGCCCGAATACCTGCGCCTGCTGTGCGCAGCCCGCAGCGGCGGGCAGCAGCAGTTGTACCTGCTGGTCAAGCTGTTCGCCCTGACCGGCCTGCCGCTGCAATGCCTGCCCGGGGTCACCCCGGCGGTGGTGCAGGCCGGGGGCGGCACGCTGCCCTGCCGCGGCCAACCCTTTGCTTTGCAGCTGCCCGGCTGTTTGCAGCAGGAACTGCTGGCCTACATCGCCCGGCAGGGCATCACGGCGGGGCCGGTGTTCCTCAGCCGCAGCGGCCGCCCTATCAACCGAAGCAATCTGTGCCGTAAACTGCAAGAACTGTGCCGCGCCGCCCACGTGCCCGAAGAAAAGGGCAACCCCCGCAGTCTGCGGGCGCTGTACCAGGCCACCCGGGATGAACTGGCGGCCCGCGCGGAACAGCTGCTGCGCCAGAGCTACCACGACCTGCTGGAAGCCGAACAGGCCGCCGCAGGCTGGCAGACCAGCGCCTGACCCGCCAACGCGGGAAGACGATAGAACTTGAAAAATCGGAAGGGAGTAATCAGAGGATGAAAAGGAGGATTTTGTCCGGCGTGCTGGCATTGTGTATGCTGTTCAGCCTGACGCCCGTCACCGTGCTGGCGGAAGAAAACCAGACGTCGTCCAGCGTCAGCGAAACGGCCAATGCCCCGGACGAAGACAAAATGCCCGGCGACGGGGAGAACGGCGGCGGCGACGGCACCGGCGGCGAACAGCCCGCCAGCCCGGACAAAGAGACCGACGAAGAAACCGGCAGCGAGACTGGCAACGGTGAAGAAACCGGCACCGAACCCAACGACCCGGACAAAGAGCCCGCCGGCGGGACCGACAACGGTGACGGAACCGGCGAAGAAACCGGCAGCGGCGAAGCCGGGGACGAGACCGGCAAAACGACCGACACCGACGGAAACACCAACGAGGAACCCGGCAGCGAGGAAAACACCGACGGCACCAACACCCCGGACGAAGAGAAAACCCCCGCCCCGGACCAGCCCTCCAGCCAGCCCTCCAGCCAGCCCTCCAGCCAACCCGACAGCCAGCCCCCGGCCCCCAACAACGCGCCAGTCCTGCTGCGGGCAGGGGAACGGACCGAGATCGAAGTGCCCTGTCATCCATATTCTTTTGATCCCGAACTGGAAGACTTTCTTTGGGATATTTTTAACTATACTAATGCGGGTTTCAAAGACAACCCCGGCGATTATAAGCTGCTGGTGACAGAGAGCCAGGACAGTGCCGAGAATAGCCAGCGCAAACTTCTCAACATTACCAGCGGGTACGATGTTCTGCTGACCGGTCAAACCGGGAACGAGATTCTTACCTCCAAAGCCCCTACCGACGCCGTAGAACCGGCAGAAGGCGTAACATTTCGAACTAACCCGCTCTTCGTGGTGGAAAGCGGCGGCACGCTGACCATCTCGAACCTGACGCTGGACGCCGATGGCCGCGCCAACCTCATCGTCGTGAAAGAGGGCGGCACGCTGATTCTGGAGGACGGCGCGGTGTTGACCAACTGCGTGGGTTCGGCCATTATCAACTACGGCACGCTGGAGATGAGGGGCGGCAGCATCACCAACAGCGACGCCCAGCAAAAGCAATCCTACGAAGGCAACGGCGCAGTGCTCAACGGCCCCGGCGCCACCTTCACTATGACCGGCGGCAGCATCACCGACAACGGCTATTCCGCAACCAATGATGCCGAACGCTCCATTTCCAACGATTCCGGCTATGCCGGCGGCGTCACCAACCTGGGCACCTTTACCATGACCGGCGGCAGCATCTCCGGCAACGGCGCCGGTTGTCTTTCCCGGGCCGCAGGCGGCGTCTACAACGCGGGCATTTTCACCCTGGGCGGGACCGCTTCCATTTCGCAGAACACCACGGTTCTGGCCAACCATGTGGGCGGCGTGTACAACGCAAAGAGCGCCACTTTCACCCTGCAAGAAAATGCCGTCATCAGCGAAAATGAAGCGATGCAATCCGGCGGCGGCGTGTATAACGCCGGTACTTTCAACATGAACGGCGGCACTATCTCCGGCCACGAAGTCACCCAATTCGGCGGCGGCGTGTACAATGCCATCGGGGCCACGTTTACCATGAAAGACGGCACCATCTCCGGGAACACATCCCGAAGCGAAAACTCCACCACCGCATTGAACGTCGGCACCGGCGGCGGCGTGTACAACGGCGGCACCTTTGCTATGGAGGGTGGCACCATTACCGGCAACGCCGCGACCAAGGGCGGCGGTATCCACAGCGGCAACCCGCTGGATGAGAACATTGTCGCCGCCTTTACCATGACCGGCGGCACCATCTCGAACAACACCGCAGACGCCAACGGCGGCGGCCTGTTTGTTTTTACCAATTCCGCCGCAAAGATCAGGCGCGGTTCCATCACCGGGAATACCGCCAACGCAGTCAACGGCGGCGGCTTTTCCGGCGGCGGCATCTACATCAACCAGTGTGAGGAGGACGAAGACAAAAACGGCACGCTCTTCCTCTATAATGTTGCCATCTACGGCAATACCTCCGGCACAAACGATTACGCGGACGGCCGCAAGGAAGGCAGCGGCATCGCCGCCTGCCCCTACTCCAACGTGCATGTCTATATGACGGACGGCGGCGCGGTCTTTGGCAACAGCAGCGCCGACGGTTCGCCGCAGCCCCAGATTTTTGTGGACGAGCCTTATGACCAATATCTGAACCCCGACCGCGTCCATGCGGTGCAGCTCTCCCGGTATATGCTGGGCGGCAGCGCCTACAACTGGACCGACGCCGGCGGCAAGGCCCTGACCGACGAACAGCTGCGGGCCGATGAGATCGCCGCCTACAACACCATCACCGAGAGCAGCGACGCCGCAAAAGCGGCCCTTGCCGAAGCCGATGTCATCATTTCGGGCAACACCTCGGCGGACCGGGGCGGCGGCATCGGCTGCAACGGCAACCTGTACATCGGCACCGGGCCGGAGAATATCCTGCGCATCCAGAAACAGGTGAGCGGCCCGGCCAGCCAGCAGGAATTTTCCTTCACCCTGGCACTGAAAACCGGCGACGTTCCCTATACCGGGGAATTCCAGCTGGCGCTGAACGGCGGCGGCGCGCAGTCCGTGCAGCCCAACGACCAGGGCCAGTATACCTTCACCCTGCCCGCCAACGGGCAGGCGGAATGTCTGGGCCTGCCGACCGGCACCACTTATACGGTGACCGAGGGGGCGGCCGGAAACTGCCAGACCACCGTGAACGGCCAGAGCGGCAACACCGCTGACGGCTCCATCACGGAAAACGGCATCATCACGCTGGCTTTCCTGAACACCTACCCCCAGCCTGACCCCCAGCCTGACCCGCAGCCCGGCGGCGGGGACGAACAACCGGCCCCCACGCCCGCATCTACTCCGGCCCCGCAGGCTACGCCTGCCCCGGCGGCCCAGCCCGTGGCTGTCGCCATCCCCCAGACCGGGGATGAGATGCCCGTGGTGCCGCTGGTCGTGGTGACCGCCGCAGCCGCCGCGGCCTTTGCGGCGCTGCTGGTGCTGCGCAAGCGCCGCCATGGCCGGGATTGACCCCCTGACCGTCTGACGGACTGAAACATAACAACACCCCCGCGCCCCGTGGCGCGGGGGTGTTCGTTTGTGGGGAATGCCGCGTCTGCCGGATCGTTCCTGCGGCGGGGTCAAGACCCC
Source organism: Candidatus Gemmiger avistercoris (assembly GCA_019116705.1). GTDB lineage: Bacteria > Bacillota > Clostridia > Oscillospirales > Ruminococcaceae > Gemmiger > Gemmiger avistercoris. The sequence goes on along the minus strand of DXBF01000039.1, from coordinate 2,647 downwards.
GCCCTACAAACCGGCGCAAAGAGCATATTTTTTATAGTATGCGTTTCGTTCAGTCGTAGGGGCGGCCTGCAGGCCGCCCGTGCCGCCATGCCCTGCCGCGAACGGTCCGATGATGCCGCCGCGTTCCCGTTCCCCGTAGGGCGGGGTCGTACCCCGCCGTGGGGGTTTTGCCTTGCCCGGAATGTTCCGGGCTGGGGGAACACCCCCGGGCGGCGCACGCGCCGCCCCTACACGCAACGGGGCCTTGCGCGGCAAATACAAAGACCGCGCCTGCCGCAACGCGCCACGGCGGGGTCAAGACCCCGCCCTACAAATAAAAATCACAAATTGCAACTGTTTGTCAGGCCGCCCCTACACGCAACGGGGCCTTGCGCGGCAAATACAAAAACCGTGCCTCCCGCAGCGCGCCGCGGCGGGGTCAAGACCCCGCCCTACAAATAAAATCACAAATTGCAACTGTTTGTCCGGCCGCCCCGCGTGCGTTCCCAGTACTCGCCCATGCTCGCGCCGGGGCGGCCGGTGCATTCGTCGGCCAGGTAGTCCCCCAGGCCCGCCGCCGCAGGGTCCCAGGCAAGGGCCTGGGCTTCGGTCGCGAACTCCACCTCGGCGTACCAGAAGCCCGTGGGCCGGTCGGGGTCCACGCAGTTGACTTCCAGCGTCAGCCCGCCGGGCAGCGCGTAGCCCCGCCGCTCCTTGCGGATCAGCGGCTTGCCGATCAGGCGTTCCAGCCTGGCGAACAGTTCCGCGTCGATCCCGGTCTCGATCTCCTCCCGGCTCAAAGTCCCCGCCCCCTTGAAGCAGAGCACCAGCGCCGTGGGGCCGCCCGCCAGCGCTTCCCGCCGGATGCGCACCGTGGGCCGCACGCTGATATAGCCCTGGTCCATCTGGTAGCGTTCGCACTCCTGCAAGCCGCAGGGCCAGCCCTGCACCCACCATTTGCGTTCGATCTCCATACCGCGCCTCCCCGCCCCGCCGTGCGCAGCGCCCCGGCAGGCTGTTGTTTTTTCCAGTATACCACCGGCGGGGCAAAAACGCAAAGCCTGCGCCGGCGGGCAATATCGCCAGTTTTTGCCCCGCTGCGCGGCGCGATTTGAGCAGTTCGCCAGTTGCATTTTGCCGCCCCGCCCCGTATAATAGATACATAACAGCAAGGGCGCTGCGAAGGAAATTTCGCAGCGCCTTTCTCTGTAAATGAGCATTGTAAGGAGTAAGAAGTATGGCAGCAACCGTCATGGAACTTTACGGCAGCAAAGTCTTCAATGAACATGAGATGCGCGAGCGTCTGCCCAGCTCTACCTATAAGAGCCTGAAAGCGACCATCGAGCAGGGCCGTCCGCTGGACCTGGAAGTGGCCAACGTGGTGGCCAGCGTCATGAAGCGCTGGGCCATCGAGCAGGGCGCCACCCATTACACCCACTGGTTCCAGCCGCTGACCGGCATCACCAGCGAAAAGCACGACGGCTTCGTCAGCCCGCAGGCCGACGGCACCGCCATCATGGAATTTTCCGGCAAGGAGCTCATCAAGGGCGAGCCGGACGCTTCCTCCTTCCCCTCCGGCGGGCTGCGCGCCACCGCCGAGGCCCGCGGCTACACCGCCTGGGACCCCACCAGCTACGCCTTCGTCAAGGACGACGTGCTGTGCATCCCCACGGCGTTCTGCTCCTACACCGGCGAGGCGCTGGACAAAAAGACCCCGCTGCTGCGCTCGATGCAGGCCATCAGCGACCAGGCCCGCCAGGTGCTGCACCTGTTCGGCAAGGACGTGGAGCGCGTGACCACCACCGTAGGCCCCGAGCAGGAGTACTTCCTCATCCGCAAGGAGGACTACGACAAGCGCCTGGACCTGGTGCTCACCGGCCGCACGCTGTTCGGCTCCGCGCCTTCCAAGGGCCAGGAACTGGAGGAGCACTACTTCGGCACCATCCGGCCCGTCGTCTCGGAGTTCATGAAGGAACTGGACGAGGAACTGTGGAAGCTGGGCGTGCCCGCCAAGACCAAGCACAACGAGGTGGCCCCCGCCCAGCATGAACTGGCCCCCATCTACGACACCACCAACGTCGCCATCGACCACAACCTGCTGACGATGGAGATGATGAAAAAGGTCGCCAGCAGGCACGGCCTGGTCTGCCTGCAGCACGAGAAACCGTTTGAGGGCGTCAACGGCAGCGGCAAGCACAACAACTGGTCCATCAGCGCCGGCCACGAGAACCTGCTCGACCCCGGCGACACCCCCATGGAGAACCTGCAGTTCCTGGTGTTCCTGGCCGCCGTCATCAAGGCGGTGGATGAGTACGCCGACCTGCTGCGCACCTCGGTGGCTACCCCCGGCAACGACCACCGCCTGGGCGCCAACGAGGCGCCCCCTGCCATCATCTCCATCTTTGTGGGCGAGGAGCTGGAAGCCGTCATCGACGCCATCGCCTCCGACTCCCCCTACGCCGGCCCGGTCAAGATGAAGATGGACCTGGGCGTGGACGTCCTGCCCAAGTTCAGCAAGGACACCACCGACCGCAACCGCACCTCTCCCTTCGCCTTCACCGGCAACAAGTTTGAGTTCCGTATGCCCGGCTCTCACGAGAACCTGAGCGACGCCAACACCATCCTGAACACCGCCGTTGCCAAGGAGCTGAAGGGCTACGCCGATGAG
>DXBF01000038.1 GCA_019116705.1 Candidatus Gemmiger avistercoris | reverse complement strand
GCCAAGGCAGGCGCACGGGTCTTTGCAGCGCATGGTATATTTTAAAATCGCCGCCTGCGGCGGATGCAGCAAGGCGGAGCAGGGGCAGCGGTCGCAGAGCGCAAGCGCCCCAAGACGCGCCGCGCGATGCGGGCGCCGCAACCCGTCAAACAGGAGCCTTAGGCAATTGCCGTGGGCGACTGTTGCCCCTTTTGACGGTTCAGCGGCTCCAGCTTTCGACGCGGGTGGTCAGTTCGCAGGCGCCGGCCGGGATGTCGTACCGCACCGCGGGGATCACGGTGTTGGCGGCGTAGAGGCTGGTGTTGGGCCAGGCGTCCACGATGACGCCGGCGCCGCCCCCCTGCCCGGTGACCACGCAGCGCTGGGCGGCGTTGCACGCTTCGGCCGAAGCGCCTTCGGCCGCGGCGGCAAAACCGTCGCAGAACTTGGGCACGGCGAACCCGCAGTCATAGGCGGTGCAGGCCACGTCGCTCTGCACGGTATGGCGGCGGATATGCCCCCGCCCCTGGGGGATCAGCTCGGTGGTGACGGTGATGCCCGCAAAGGGCGACCACTGGCTGAGCAGCCGGTCGCCCAGCAGCTGGAAGCGCTCGCTGTGGCGGCGCACGAAGGTGTAGCCGTCGATGACGAAGGCCAGCATGCTGTCGGGCGCGGCCTGTTCCAGCTGCACATAGCTGCGGCTGGCCGAGAAGCCGAACCGCGTGTTGTAGACGAACTTGGCGTACTTTTCGGCAAACTGGCCGTGCTCGTTCTGTTCCACCTCCGCCGGGGCGTAGGCGTTCACCTGGCCGTCGGGCAGGCGCTGGAACAGCAGGTCGGCGCTCTGCATGGCGTAGAGTTCCGGCATGCGGGGCAGCGGCGCGGCTTCAGCAGACCAGAAGGGGTGGTCCGCCGGCAGAGCCAGCACCACAAAGCTCTTCATGCCCCAGTAGGGGCTGCCGGGGGCGTTGTAGCGCTCGCTCATGTACAGCTGCGGGTAGGTGTAGCCGATGGTCAGCACGCCGTCCCGGTCAAAGATGGGCTTTTCCATCCACCACTGCAGGTTGCGCACGATGATGCCTTTCATCACCGGCAGCGGCAGCGGTTCCAGCCCTGCGAACACGCAGGCCGAGTAGAACGCGCACTGGCCGAAGCGGTAGCCCAGGCTGCGGCCGTAGGGCAGCGCCGCGCCGTTTTCGTCGAACCAGAAAGCGAACTGGCGGCCGAATTCCAGCGCGCGGCGGCGGAAGCGCTCGGCCCGGGCGGGGGCCCGCTTGGCGGCAAAGACGCTGTACAGCACGCCGTAATATTGCAGCGCCCAGGGAATGTAATAGTCCCGCTGCGGCTTGATGGAGGGCGTGCCGTCGGTGTACCAGCCATCGCCCACGTACCAGCTGTCGATCTCGTCCAGGTCCCGCTCCATCTGGGGCAGGTCGCAGGGCATGCCCACCGAGTCCAGCGCCAGATCGACCAAAACCCGGAAGAACAGCCAGTTGCAGTGGGGCAGTTCATGGGTGTTGATGGTGTTCAGCCAGCGGGCCAGGTTCTGCTTTTCGTTTTCGGCCAGCGGCTCCCACACGACGGCGGGCACTTCCAGTATGGCGCAGGCGATGGCGGCCATCTCCACAAAAAGCTGGTCGTAGTCGCCGGGGCTGCCCCAGTATTCGGGGCCGTCCGGGTCGGCGCCGGCGGCCAGGCCCCGGCGGTACACTTCCGCGAAGGGACCGGGCTGCCCGCCGCCCAGCCAGTAGGGGGCCAGCGCCCACAGCGGGCGGGAGAAGCCCTCCATGCCGATGGTGCGGCGGGGGTAGGTCACGCCGGTGTCCCCCAGCTGGAGCAGCGCCCCGCCCGGGGAGTACAGCGGCAGAAGCGGCTGCAGGATCTTGTGCATCAGCGCTTCAAAGTCCTTACGGGTATTCAGTTCCATCCTGTTCACTCCTTGTAACCGAAATTGGGGATGCCGTGCCAGCGGCGGCGCAGCAGGTGCGCGGCCAGCTTGGGGCGGCGGTCCCGGGTGAAAATGCCCTTGCGGTTGCCGCCCACCCGCATGGGCCCCTGGATGGTGGCGAAATCCGCGAAATTCCACAGGATCTCGCCCACAAAGAAGGGGTATTCGTCGCAGACGGCGTCGATCCGCTCATAGTATTCGGCCTGGAACTCCTCGCTGAACATGCCGGCGCGGGTATCGTGCAGGCCCTCCACGGTGTCGGCGCCGTACTCGGTGAGCATGACCGGCTTGCCCTGCTGCGCCCAGAAGTCCAGTTCCTCCCGCCAGGCGCGGCAGGCGGCGTCCAGATCGCCGGACAGGTTGTACCAGCCGTAGTAGCGGTTCAGGCAGACCACGTCCATGGTGCGGGTGGTGATGTCTTGGGTATAGTCGTTCTGGCAGCAGACCAGCGTTACCGGGCGGCCCTGGGGGTCCAGGGCGTGGGCCTGCTCGTACAGCGGCCGCCAGTAGGCGCAGGCGGACCGGGGAAAATGCTCCAGGTCCGGCTCGTTGCCCAGGCTCCACATGACGACGCAGGGGTGGTTTTTGTCCCGGCCGATCATGTCCCGCAGCACGTCGCGGTGGTGCGCCGCGATGGGGAACGTCTGATAGGGGTCCTGGTCCGCCCCCGCGCCGATGCCGACGGCGGGCGTCTCGTCGATGACCAGCACGCCCTCCCGGTCGCAGAGGTCGTAAAATTCCTCGCTGTAGGGGTAGTGGCTGGTGCGCACGGCGTTGGCCCCCAGCCAGTGGAGCAGCCCTGCGTCCTTGACGTTTAGGCAGGGGTCCAGGCCGCGGCCATGGAAGGCCGAGTCCTCGTGCTTGCTGCATCCCTTGAAGTACAGCGGCTTGCCGTTGAGCAGCACCCGCGTGCCCTCCACCCGGATCTGCCGGAAGCCGAAGGTCTGGCGGTAGCGGTCGGCGCCGAAGCACACTTCCACCGTGTACAGGGCGGGCGTGCCGGGCCAGGGTTCCCACAGGCGGGGGTCCGGCACGGTCAGGGTGCCCCGGGCGCCCTCGCCCCGGGCCACCGGCGCGCCGCCGGGGTCCAGCACCGTCAGGGCGACGGTCCCCTGCCCCGCCGTTTCCACGGAGTAGTCCAGGCGGCCGTCGTTGTGGGGCACCAGCGTGATATCCCGGATGAAGTCCTGCGGGGTGGTGTAGAGCCACACCGGGCGTTGGATGCCCGCATAGTTGAAGAAGTCGAAGTTGGGGCGGTTCTGGGGCGCGGCGGACGCCTTGCCGTGTTCCACCGAGGGGATGCCCGCGTTGTCGGAGCCGAAGAAGGCGATCTGCCCCGGTTCGTTGCCCACGGGCAGGGTGGAATGGTCCACCCGGTTGTCGCAGGCGACGGTCAGCCGGGCGGTGCCGCCGGGGGCCAGCAGGCCGGTGATGTCGGCTTCAAAGGGCAGGAAGCCGCCGGTATGTTCGGCGATCAGGCGGCCGTCCAGCCAGACCCGGGCCTTGTGGGTGACGGCCCCGAAGCGCAGCACCACCCGCTGCCCGGCGCAGAGAGCGGGCAGGGTGAGCGGCTTCTGGTAGAAGGCCCAGCCGTAATGGTCCCGCAGGGCCTTGTCCTCGCCCTGGTCGTTGTAGCTGCCGGGCACCGCCATGGGGCGCGCGCCGGGCAGCGGGGCGGCGGGGTCGATGTCCGCCCCCTGCGGGTCATGGCTCAGGCAGAAATCCCACACACCGCTTTGTTCCACACACAGGCGGGCGGCGTTTTGCTGGGGGTACAACATACATATACCTTCTTTTACAAATCGAAGCGTTGGAAACGGTATTTCAGATCCGTCTCCATCGGCGGACCTGTGCCGCCGGTGGAGACGCCCACTGAAACATGCCGCCTATAACGGCAGGCGAAGTTACCAGTACAGCTGCCAATCTTTGGTCAGGCGGGTCAGCGCCTCCATGTAGAAGTAGTCGCCCCAGCTGGTGCATTCGTCCACGCCCTCGGGGGTGCAGGTGTTGTAGGGGCTCTTTTTGCTGTAGGTGCCGTGCAGCAGCTGGCCGCCGCCGGGCTTGCGGTCGGTGACGGCGTAGTGCTGCACCAGGCTGGCCAGCATCTGGCGGGCCAGCTTTTCGTACCCGGCACCCTCTTCGGCCCCCACCCACTTGACGGCTTCCAGCAGGCCGCAGGCCACGATGGCCGCCGAGGAGGAATCGCGCGGTTCCTCGCTGCCGGAGGTGAAGATCATGTCCCAGTAGGGTACGAGGTCGTCGGGCAGGCGGGTCAGGTAGAATTCCAGCGCGCGGCGGAAGGTGTCCAGGTATTCGGGGTTGCGGGTGTAGCGGTAGCTCAGCACGCTGCCGTAAACGCCCCACGCCTGGCCGCGGGCCCAGAAACTGTCGTCCCGGTAGCCCTGGCAGGTGGCGCCGTGGCTGGGGGTGCCGTCGGGGTTCATGAAGAAGGTGTGGTAGGTGGAACCGTCGGGCCGGAAGGAGTTGGCCAGGCAGGTGGTGATGTGCCGGTGGGCGATGTCGGCGTACTTTGCGTCGCCGGTGACCTCGCTGGCCCAGTACAGCAGCGGCAGGTTCAGCAGGCAGTCGATGATGTAGCGGTAGTTTTCCGGCGCGCCCATCTCGCCCCAGGCCTGGATGAACTGGCCCTTGGGCTGGAAGCGGCTGATGAGCTGGTCGGCGGCCAGGATGGCGGCGTCCCGGGCGGCGGCGTCGCCGGTGAGCTTGTAGGCCGCCACGCAGGAGGGGCTGTACAGGAAGCCCATGTCGTGGTGGTCCACTTCGATCTTGTGGCGGATGCGGTGGTCGAAGCTGGCCACCAGGGTCATGGCCGTCTTTTTGAAGGCTTCGTCCCCGGTGCGCTCATAGCTCAGCCAGACTTCGCCGGGCCAGAAGCCGCAGGTCCACTGGTCGTTGTCGCAGGCAGGGTAGATGTTTTGCACGCTGGAATGGTTCTGGCAGCGGAAGGTATACAGCGGCAGGTTGACGCGCACCTGCTCCACGGCGGTATCCAGCGCCGCGGCGGCCTGGGCGTCGGTCAGGACGGGAAGATCGTATTGTTTCATGATACACCTCGGGATCTTGGCGTTAAAAAAGAGGGCACGGGCCATACGCCGTGCCCCCTCGGGGTAAAGTTTTTGCGGGGCGCTGCCCCTTTTGATAAGAAATCAGCCTTTCAGGCCGGCGGATGCGACGCCCTGCACGAAGTACTTCTGCAGCGACAGGAAGACGATCAGCACGGGGATCAGGGCAATGACGGACGCCGCCATGATCAGGCCGTATTCCGCAGAATACTGGCTGATGAACATGCGCAGGCCGATCTGGATGGTCTTGAGCCGGGTCTCGGTCAGGTAGATCAAGGGACCCAGGAAGTCGTTCCAGGTGGAAACGAAGGTGAAAATGACGAGGGTGGAGATTGCCGGCTTGGAAAGCGGCAGCATGATGCGCGCCCAGATGCCGTATTCCGACAGGCCGTCGATGCGGGCGGCTTCACACAGTTCGGTGGGGACGCCCTCATAGAACTGCTTCATCAGGAACACGCCGAAGGCCGAGAACGCCTGCAGCAGAATGATGGCCAGATGGGTGTTGTTGAGCCCCCAGGAGCGCAGCATCATGAACTGCGGCACCATGTACGCCTGCCAGGGCAGGGCGATGGTGGCGATGTAGCCCAGGAACAGCGTATTCTTGCCCTTGAACTTCAGCTTGGCGAAGGCATACGCCGCGAAGGACGAGGTGAACAGCTGCAGCAGCGTGACGATGATGGTCAGCTTGGCCGTATTGCCGATGAAGGTCAGCAGCGGGATGCGGGTCCAGATATCCACGTAGTTCTGGGGCCGCGGGTTGGAGGGGATCCACTCGATGGGGAAGGTGAAAACATCCTTGTTCAGTTTGAAGGACGCAGACAGCATCCAGATAAAGGGGATCAGCATCAGCGCCGCGATGAGGATCAGCAGCAGGTAGACGAAGAACATCGCCACCCGGTGCTGCATCTTGGAGGAATGCTCTTTGACTGCCGTAGTTTGTGCCATACTGTGATTCCTCCTCTCTTATTCGTTGGCGGCCGAGCCGCGGAACTGGACCAGCGTGACGATGAGCACCAGGATGAACAGCACCATCGAGATCGCGCTGGCGTACCCGTAGCGCGGGGTGTTGACGAAGGCCACGTTGTAAATGTCGTAGACCAGGGTCATGGTGGCGTTGCCGGGGCCGCCCTGGGTGATCATGTACATCTGGTCATACACCTTGAAGGAGTTGATGGTCAGCATGATGATGACGAAGAAGGTGGTGGGGCGCAGCTGGGGCAGCGTAACGTGCCAGAAGATCTGCCACTTGTTGGCGCCGTCCAGCTCGGCGGCCTCGTTGAGCTCCAGGTTGGTGCCCTGCAGGCCGGCCAGGTAGATGACCATGTAATAGCCCATGTTCTTCCACACGCTGAACAGGATGACCGTGATCATGGCGGTGTCGCGGCCGGCCGCCCAGCGGGGCAGGTCCTGCTGGGCCACGCCCAGCATGGAGAGCAGCTGGTTGACGGGGCCCATGGCGGGGTTGAAGATCATGTTCCACACCGCCGCCACCGCGACCAGGGAGGCCACGTAGGGGAAGAACGAAACCGTGCGGAAGAAATTGCGGAATTTGACCTTCTGGTTGAGCAGGATGGCCAGGCCCAGGCTGCAGACCAGCGTCAGGGGCACGGTGCCCACGGTGTAGACGATGGTGTTGACGAAAGACGCCTTGAAGGTATCGTCTTTCAAAAGGTCCAGGAAGTTTTGCAGGCCGATGAACTCGACCGGGTGCACACCGTCCCAGTCGCAGAATGCCAGGCCGATGGAAATGACCATCGGTACCAGGGTGATGATGCAGAAACCGATGAAGTTCGGGGCAATGAAGCTGTAGGCGATCAAGCTTTCCCGCAGGGACTTATTCATTCCCTTTTTGGGGGCTGCTTTTGCCGGAGCCGCAGTTCCGGGCATCTTGATTCCCTCCTTCTAAAAAACAAAGGCGGGGCGGGCGTCCGCCCGCCCCGCTATACGCGAATGATGCTGTGTGGATCACTCCGCAGCGCTGAGGATCTCGCCAACGCGCTCGTTCATGCTGGCGATGCCATCGTCCACGGTCTTGGCGTAGGTCATGATGGCGTCATGCTCCTCGTTGAGCACGCTCTCGATCTCGGAAGCCTTGCTGGACAGCGGCATCTCGAGGTAGACAGCGGTGGTGTTCAGAGCCTCGACAGAAGCCTCGTCGGTGGGGAAGCCTTCGGTCGCAGCGATGATGGAGTTGATGTCGGGGTTGGAAACAGCCGGGAAGGTGCCGGTGGCGGCGATGGCGGCAGCGCCCTCGTCAGAGACACACCAGTTGATGAAGTCGGCGGCGGCTTCCTGATTCTCGCTGTAGGGGTTGATGCCCAGGCTGGTCACAGTGCCCAGCGTGGTGCCGGCCTCGACGCCTTCGGGATGGGGGTACTTGACGATGCCGAAGTTGATGGGCTCAACGCCGTTCTCGGCAGCGGTGTTGTTGTACTCCTGCATGGTCGCGATGAACCAGCTGCCCATGTTGCACATGGCGGCCTGCTCGCTCTGGAACGCGCCGGAGTAGTGCAGGTTGGAGGTCTTCTGCACGCCGTAGTCGGGCACGACGCCGTCCTGCTGCTCGGAGAGGACCATCTCGTAGTAGGGCTTCAGGAAGTCGTAGCTGCCGTCGATGATGGTGTTCTGGCCGTCCAGGATGCCGAACAGGGTGACGGTGGAGCGCCAGGTGTGGTAGATGTTGCCGTAAGCGCCGGTGGCGGCGGAAACATCACGGATCAGCTGGTCGAACTGCTCCATGGTCATATCGTTGGTGGGGTACTCAATGCCCGCTTCGTCGAACATGTCCTTGTTGTAGAACAGGACCCAGAAGTCGGAGCGGAAGGGAACGGCGTAGAAGTTGCCGTCGTCCGCGGTCAGCTGCTCGATCACGCCGCCGAAGTCCGCGGTGTCACGGGTCAGGATGTCGTTCATGGGAACGAGCATTTCCAGGTTGATGAGGTTGGAGTAGCCGGGGATATCCTTGATGGTCAGGATATCCAGTTCCCCGTTGCCGCCGGCCAGCTGGGTGGCCAGCTGGGTCATGTAGTCGGTAGAGCCCAGGTCCGTCATCTGGATGGTGACGTCAGGGTGGGAAGCCATGTAGCCGTCGGCCATTGCCTGCCAGTAGGCGGTGGACTCCAGGTCCCAGACCGCCCAGTTCAGGGTAACGCCTTCGCCGCTGCCCTCCGCAGTCTCGGTGGTGCCGCTGGCGGTGGATTCGGCAGTGGATTCCGCAGTGGACTCACTCGCCGCGCCGCCGCAGGCAGCCAGGGACAGCGCCATGGTGCCGGCCATCGTCAAAGCCAAGAGCTTCTTCATAAGTATTTCTCCTCCTTAAAATTCAGCGTGCAGTGGACACGCCTTTTTGGTATTTCCTATTATACGGTCACAAGCGCAAAAAACAGATAGAAATTTTGCAGGAAGTTTTGCACTTTTGCCTGTTTTTTCAGCGCTTCTCACAAAGAAAACCTGCAATATTTTTTGAAACATGCAATTTTTTAAGCCTTTTTCCTCTTTTCTTTGCCATCCCACCCCATTATTTGTATAATATGGCAAGAACATTTGTGATCTGCTTCCTATATAAAATGGGGAAAGGAGGGGCCGCGCCTTGTCCAGATCGCACCGCTCTATCCAGGCGCAAGTCATCATTCTTTCGCTGGCCTTCACCGCGCTCATCGCCCTGAGCGTCTTTTTGGCCAGCATCGTTTCGCTGTACCACAGCACCCTGCGCGCCACCACCCAAAGCGCCGAGTACAACCTGCAGACGCTGGCCAACACCCTGCGCCAGAACGTGCAGGAGATCGACTCGCTGGCCAACTGGTGTACGGTGGACAGCACCCTGCGCAATTTTGTGTTCGGCATCCGCTCGGACCAGCAGCTGCTGGACGTGTACAACACACTGCTGAACAAATATTCCAGCCAGTATACCGCCCGCTACCTGTGCCGCCTGGTGGTGACCGACGGCGACCGCCAGCTGATCCAGCAGGGGACCATGGTATCCCAGAGCCAGCCCCTGACGCTGGACAGCCTGGACCAGCTGCCCGGCTTTGCCGGCGGCAGCAGCGAAGATTCCTGGACCATGCTGGCCGAGGACCCGCTGACCTACAACCACAAGCTGATGATCCCGGTGATCCGCACCATGACCCGCATGCAGAGCAGCGCCAAGGTCTACCTGATGGTATCCAGCGACATGATCACCGACGCCATGCGGGACTATGCCCTGAACGAAGGGTGCGACCTGTTCTGGCTGATGAACGGCTCGGCCTGGCGGCTGGAAAACGGCGCCCTGCAGCCGGTAGCCCCGGAGGACTGGCAGCCGGAGGAAGCGCAGGACCTGCGCCGCTACGAACTGCTGGACAGCCAGACCCGCCTGTACGCGTGCGGGGACCGCACGTTGGTGGCCTACCCCGTGGGCTACCATGACCTGTATGTAGCCCAGACGCTGCCCGACGCCGTCATTGCCGAGCAGTTCCCCGATATGCTGATGCCCCTGCTGTGGGCGCTGGCCGCCATCCTGCTGCTGGGCGTGGTGCTGGCCATGCTGCTGCGGCATGTGATCGCCGTGCCGGTGCAGGCGCTGCAGGAGCAGCTCCACCGCATCAGCAGCGGTGATTTCACCGCCAACCCGGCCATTGAATGGCACAACGAAATGGGCGACATCGGCCGCGGCATCAACGGGCTTTCGCGGTCGGTCTCCACCCTGATGCAGAAGCGGCTGGACGACGAACTGCAGAAAAAGGACCTTGAATACCGCATGCTGCAGAACCAGATCAACCCCCATTTCATCTACAACACCCTCAACAGCATCAAGTGGATGGCCACGATCCAGCACGCGCCCGGCATCGCCGAGATGACGATGGCGCTCTCCCGCCTGCTGAAAAGCGTGTCCAAAGGCAGCGAGCGGCTGGTGCCCCTGCAGGAAGAATTCGCCCTGCTCAACGATTATTTCACCATCCAGCAGTACCGCTACGGCGGCACCATCACCCTGGATGTGACCTACATCGAGGACGAGCGGCTGACCCAGTCCTGCCTGATCCCCCGTTTCACCCTGCAGCCGATCGTGGAGAACGCCATCTTCCACGGCATCGAGCCCAAGGGCTGTGCGGGCAGCATCACGCTGACGGTGGCCCACGACCCCGCCAACGGCGACGTGCTGATCGACCTGAACGACGACGGCGTGGGCATGACCCCCGAGCAGGCGGCCCGCGCCCTGGCCGACCCCGGGCCCGAAGACGCCAAGGCCAAGTTCCGCCATGTGGGGCTGTGCAACGTGCACAAACGCCTGCAATACAGCTTTGGTGAAAGCTACGGCCTGAGCATCCGCTCCACCCCCGGGCAGGGCACCACGGTGGAGGTGCGGCTGCCGGGAGAACCCGAACAGAAAGGAGAACTCACATGATCCGCGTCCTTCTTGTGGACGACGAGCCGCTGGTGCTCATCGGCATGCGCAGCATGCTGGACTGGGCCGCGCTGGGCTATGAACTGGCCGGCACCGCCCGCAACGGCGGCGAAGCGCTGGAAAAGATCCGGGAACTGCACCCCGACATCGTGGTGTCCGACATCCGCATGCCGGTGCTGGACGGGCTGCAGCTGGCCGCCCGCGTGCATGAGCAGTACGGCGGGCTGCCGGTGTTCATCATGCTGACCAGCTACGAGGAGTTCGACTATGTGCGCCGCAGCATGGGCCTGGGCGCCGTGGATTACCTTATCAAGATGGACCTTACGGCCGAAAACCTGACCGAAGCGCTGGCCCGCGCCCGCGACGCCGTGGAAAAGGAAAAAGCGCTGCGCCGCCCCGGGCCGAACCAGTCCGGCAGCCTGGAATCCTACCGGGAACGGTTCTTCATCCAGCTGTACAGCGGCGCGTTCCCCAACGAGAGCAAGATCCGCAGCCACTGCGAGGAACTGGGCCTGACGCTGGACGCCGCGGCTTACACCGCCGTCATCGCCAGCATCCGCAACAAGGACCTTTCCCCCGAGCAGCAGGGCGCGCTGAGCGCCGGGATCACCCGCATGGCGGCCGACGTCCTGCCCAAATACCTGCGCTGCCAGGTCACCGGCATGGACCTGCGGCATTTCAACGTGCTGCTCCTGCTGGACGGCAGCCCCGGCTGGGAGGACGCCCTGGTGCCGGTGCTGCAAAAAGCCAACGAGATCCTGTACAAGTACTTTTCCACCACGCTGTGGTGGGCGGTGGGCGCCCCCACGGCCGCGCTGCACCACATCCCGGACAGCCAGAAATCGGCGTTCTCGGCGCTGCCCCTGCTCAGCGAAAAAGACCCCATCGTCTTTTACCGCGACGAGGCCCGCACCCCGCTGGACCACCGCGCCTGCATCGTGGCCGAAGTGCAGGATTACATCCGCAAAAACCCCAGCAAGAAGCTTTCCCTCAACGACGTGGCGGCGGTGTTCAATTTCAGCCCCGGCTACCTGAGCCAGCTGTTCAGCCAGAACGGCGAGACCAGCTTTGTGGAGTTCGTCACCGAGACCCGCATCGCCGCCGCCAAGGAACTGATGGCCTCCACCGACCTGAAGATCTACGAGATCAGCGAAATGATGGGGTTCGAAAGCGCCTTCTATTTCAGCAAAGTGTTCAAAAAGATCGAGGGCGTCAGCCCCCGCACCTACCTGCGCAAACTGCGCGGCGACTCCGAAGCCAAAAGCGACCCCGACGCCAAAGGCGACCCGGACGCCAAAGAAAACCCCAACAAGGAGGAACCTGCCGATGCTGACTGAACTGCTTGCCGCCCGCCCGGGCTGCGCCCCGGGCCGCTGGACCCCCTGCCCCCCACCCCGCGACCGCGCCGCCTGGGACGGGCTGCCCGCCTCCGACCGCTGGATCGCCGCCGGCAACGAAGCCGCCCGCAGCGGCCGCCATGTGCCGCCGCTGCCCCTTTCGCTCTGGCTGGAGTTCAGCCATACCGGCAACCGCAGCCATTTTGAGCAGGCCTACTTCACCCGCCGCCGCACGCTCTGCCGCCTGGTGATGGCGGAGTGCTGCGCCTGGACCGGGGACTTCCTGCCCCTGATCGCCGACTATGTGTGGGCCATCTGTGAGGAAAGCGCCTGGCAGCTGCCGCCCCACAACAGCTACGTGCGGGATGCGCCGCAGCTGCCCCTGCCCGACGCCCGCCGCCCGGTGGTGGACCTCTTCGCCGCCGAGACGGCCGCCCTGCTGGCCATGGCCCACTACCTGCTGGGCCGTGAACTGGAACAGTACGCCCCCGGCATCCGCGCCCGCATCCGGCGGGAGGTGGAAGCCCGCGCCCTGCGCCCCTGGCGCACCCGGCATTTCTGGTGGATGGGCAGCGGCAGCGAACCGATGTGCAACTGGACCCCCTGGTGCACCCAGAACCTGCTGATCGCCGCGGCGCTGCTGGGCCCCGCCAGCCGCCTGCCGGACGCCGTGCGTCAGGCCGCTTACAGCCTGGACTGCTTCCTGAAAGACTACGGCGAGGACGGCTGCTGCAACGAGGGCGCGCAATATTACAGCCACGCGGGGCTGTGCCTGTTCAATGCGCTGGAACTGCTGTGCGCCCTGGCCCCCGGCGTGTTCGAGGACGCCTGGCGGCAGCCCAAGCTGAAAAACATGGCCGAGTACATCGCCCACATGCACGTGGACGGCCCCTGGTACTTCAACTTTGCCGACTGCAGCGCCAAACCCGGCCGCCGCGGCGTGCGGGAATACCTGTTCGGCAGGCGGGTGGGCAGCGCCGCCCTGGCCGCTTTTGCCGCGCTGGACTACGCCGCCGCCCCCGACCCCGAGGGCCTGGACGCCCCCGATATGAGCGACGGCATCAACCTGTTCTACCACGTGCAGCGCGCCTTTGCCGAGGCCGAAGTCCGCGCCTTTGCCCGCAGCCTGCGCGGCGCGGCCCCCGCCCCCGGCGACATCTGGTACCCCAGCGTGGGCGTGCTGACCTGCCGCCGCGGCCCCTATGCCCTGGGCGCCAAGGCGGGCGGCAACGACGACAGCCACAACCACAACGACACCGGCAGCGTGACGCTGTACAAGGACGGCCGCCCGCTGCTGATCGACGTGGGCGTGGGCAGCTACACCCGCAAGACCTTCTCCCCCCGGCGGTATGAGATCTGGACCATGCAGTCCAGCTGGCACAACCTGCCGGAGTTCGACCCCGAGGGCGCGCGCATCCAGCAGCTGCCGGGGCCGGACCACCGCGCCGCCGGTGTGCAGGTGGCCCCGGCGCTGGACGGCATCGCCATGGACCTGGCCCCGGCCTACCCGCCCGTCCCGGGGCTGGGGTATTACCGCCGCACCGTGCGGCTGACCGCAAACGGCCTGACCCTGACCGACGAGACCGACTGCCCCGCCCCCGCGGCCCTCACGCTGATGAGCGTGGAAAAACCCGCGGTGGAGCGCGGTACCCGGGTGGCCCTGGGCGGCTTGGGCCGGGTGGTGCTGGAGGCCCCCGCCCGCATCGAGACTGAGGCCGTGCCCGTCACCGACCCGCGGCTGCGCATCGCCTGGCCGGACACGCTCTACCGCACCCGCATCTACTTTACCGGGCGGCTGGCGCTGCGGGTGGAGTGATGGGGCGCATCCTGGCCCTGCAGGGCGGCATGGCGGTGGGCAAGACCACCGTGGCCCGTTTCCTGGCGGAACAGGGCGTCCCGGTCTTTCCCGAAGATAATTCCCGCCCGGCCGCCCGCTGCCGCGCCCTGGGGCTGGACAAACGCACCCGGGAGGGGTATAGTAAGACGCAGCGGCTGTTCATCGCCAACGAGATCGAACGCTGGCAGGCGGCGGCGCGGCATCCCCTGGCGGTGCTGGACCTGGGCCCGCAGGAGATCGAGTTCTACACCCTGCACTACCCGGCCAGCATCGGGCAGGACTGGCCGGTGGCCGAGGACCTGGCCCCCGAACTGGCGGCCCTGCGCCGCTGCCGGGTGGACCGCACGCTGTTCCTGGACGCAAGCTCCGCCGTGCTGGAAGCCCGCTGCCGTGCGGACGCCACCCGGGACCGCGGGTTTTTCGCCCACAGCACCCGCTGCCTGCTGCCCGCCAAGCGGGCCTGGTTCGCGGCCCGGGAGGACGTGGACTTTCTTGCCACCGACGGCCTGCCCGCCGCCGAAGTCTGCCGCCGCGCGCTGGACTGGGTGCGGCGCTGCGGCGCGCCCGCCCCGCGGTGAACCGGCCGCGGCCCGTTGTTTTTCCGCGCCGCGGCTTTCCCGGCCGCCGCGCCCGATCTGATACCATAAGGAGGGCTTCCCCATGGAGACCATCAAACTGAAAGTCCTGGACAAAGCGGGCCATACCCGCATGACCTGCGAGGCGGCCGAGGCCGTGAGCCTGGTGTACACCAGCGCCTACCAGCCCGGCGACCGCATCGCGCTGGAGATCCTGACCCCCGGCCGCTACTGCGTGATCCAGTTCGAGGACACCATGCCCGCCGCGCTGGTCTATGTGGAAAAGCGGGAGATCAACTTCCACATCCCCTTCGGCGAGCAGGCCATCACCTACAGCCCCAAGAGCTTTGTGGGCGACCGCCATGTGATCCGCGCCCGTCTGGCCACCGGGGAGGAGGTCGCCGCCCGCCGCAACCTGGCCTTCAACCCTTATGACGAACACGGCGACACCGGCTTTTACCCCCATGCCAGCGCCAATGTGGAGACGCGGGGCGAGGCGGTGTTCGCCGCCCGCAACGCCATCGACGGCGTCTTTGAAAACAATTCCCACGGCGAGTACCCCTACCAGAGCTGGGGCATCAACCGCGACCCCAACGCGGCGCTGACGCTGGCCTTCGGCCGCCCGGTCACCCTGGACGAGATCCGCCTGACCCTGCGGGCCGACTACCCCCACGACAACTACTGGACCCAGGCCACGCTGGAATTTTCCGACGGCAGCCGGGAGGTCATGCCCCTGACCGGCAGCCGCACCCCCCAGCGCCTGCAATTCGCCCCCAAAACGGTGGAATGGCTGGTGCTGAAGGAACTGATCCGCGCCGAAGGGCCTTCCCCCTTCCCGGCGCTGACCCAGATCGAAGCCTGGGGCGTGGAGGCTGACCGGGCATGAACTGGGATTTTACCGGCATGAGCCGCCCCGGGCCCGGCGTTCCCCCCGGCGCGCCCCGCAAAAAGGGCGCGGCCCGCTTCTGGGAGATGCTCACCCGCGACTTCGGCTCCCTGCTGGGGGCCAACCTGCTCTGCTTTGCCGCCTTCCTGCCCGCGGCGCTGGCTGTCAGCCTGGGGCTTTACCTGGGGAATTTCTGGGTCAGCCTGCTGGGCGGGCTGGCGGGCGGCGCGCTGGCGGGGCCTTTCTACATGGCTCTGGCGGACACCGCCCTGCGCACCCTGCAGGACGACCCCACCGGCTGGTTCGGCCGCTGGCGCAGCACGCTGGCCGGGCACTGGCGGCCCGCCGCCGTCACCGGCCTGGCGCTGGGCGGGCTGATCGCCGTATTCCTCTTTGTGGGCAGCTTTTTCCTGGCCGCCATGCATCAGGAGGAACTGCCCGCCCTGCCCATCTGGATGGTGCTGGCGGTGGATTTCTTCCTTCTTTCGCTGTTCGGCGTCACGCTGCCCTTCCAGCTGGCGCTGGGCCGTCCCGGCTTCCTCGCCCGGCTCAAAGAGGGCGCGCTGGAACTGCTGTTCCACCCCGGCCGGGTGGCGGGGGCGGCGCTGTTCCAGCTGCTGTGGTGGGCGCTGCTGCTGGCGATGTTCCCCATCAGCGTGCCCTTTGCCCTGTTCCTCGGGTTCTGGCCCGCCGCGCTCCTCACCGGGCAGATGCTCTACCCGGTGCTGCAGAGCCGCTTTGAACTGCCGGACTACCGCCCCGCCCCCAGCCCCGCTCCTGCGGAGGGCTACACCCCCGCCCAGCGCTCGGAGATCTGGTGGCGGCTGCACTGGGGCCGGGTGCTGGCCGCCGTCTGCGCGGCCAGCTTCGGGCTGGGCATCGTCTACACCCTGGCCAGCCGCTCGGACCCCGACCTGGAGGTCGCCGTCGTCACTGCAGACTACCTGCCCGACGCGGTGGTGACCGCCCTGCAGGACAGCCTGCGCCCCTACGCCGCCGACCGGAACAGCGACGGCCATGTGGTGGTACAGATCAACAACTACACCGTCACGCTGGAGGGCGCCGCCCGGGACCCCAACCTGCAGACCGCAGGCAGCACCTTGCTGGTCACCGACCTGGCGGGCCGGTACAGCGAGATCTGGATCGTGTCTGAGCCGGAAGCCTTCCTGGAACAGTACGGCGACATGGTGGAGGGCTCCGCCGCCGTGCGCTGGCAGGACTGCCCGGTGCTGACGGCGCTGGACGCGGGGAGCTACTCCTCCGACCTGCAGGCCGACACCGGCGATTCCGGCCAGGACCTGCTGGCAGGCTGCACCGTGCTGCCGCTGCGGGACGGCGACCGCGCCGTTTTCGACGCCCTGACCGCCCGCTGACCTCTTGCCGCCAAAAACAGGCTCCCCCGCGGGGGAGCCTGTTTTTTTGCGCCGCCCGGCGT
This sequence comes from Candidatus Gemmiger avistercoris, assembly GCA_019116705.1. GTDB lineage: Bacteria > Bacillota > Clostridia > Oscillospirales > Ruminococcaceae > Gemmiger > Gemmiger avistercoris. The sequence continues at coordinate 17,185 of DXBF01000038.1, read as the reverse complement.
TCAGATCACCAGGTCGTAGAGGCCGATCATCACCGGCATGGTCAGGATGGACAGCAGCGTGGACAGCACATACAGCGAACTGGCCTTGCGCACGTCGCAGTCATAGAGCTGGGCCATGGAGGTCAGGGTGGCGCAGGCCGGGGTGATGGCGGCCAGGAACACCGTCATCAGGATGGCTTTGCCGTCGGGGATCAGCCCCGCCAGCCCCAGCGCCCACAGCAGCGCCAGCGCCGCCAGCGGGTAGGCCGCCAGCCGCAGCAGCGACGCCAGGTAATAGCGCGCCGTGCCGAACAGCTGCCGCAGCGGGCATTCGGCGATGGTCATGCCGGCCAGCAGCATGGCCAGCGGGCCCATCATGGCGCCCACGCTGTCCATCGTGCCGGTGACGAGGGCGGGCAGCGGGATCTGCAGGAAGTACAGCGCCGCCCCCGCCGCGATGGAGAGCAGGTTCACGTTGGTGAGCACGGCTTTCCAGTTCAGCGCCGCGCCGCCCCGCAGGATGGCGCTGCCGTGGGTCCACAGCAGCACCAGCTGCACGATGATGAAGGCGCAGGAATAGATGACGTACGCCTGCCCCTGCAGCGCCTGCACCAGCGGGATGACCAGCGCCCCGGCGTTGGAGTAGATGACGGTGGCGCGCTCGACGGCGTCCAGTTTCAGCGGGCGGCGCAGCGCCAGCGTGAGCGCCAGGAACAGCAGGTGGATCAGCACGGCGGCCCCCAGCGCAAAGAGCAGTCCGGCGCGCAGTTCGGGGGTGTCCTCGATCTGGAAGGCGTTGAGGATGACGCAGGGCACGATCAGGTAGACCAGGATCACCGAGAGCACGCGGCTGTCCGCTGCGTGCAGCAGCCCGGCGCGCACCACGGCCACCCCCAGCAGCAGGATCAGAAACAGTTTGGTGATCTCCCGGGCCAGCAGCAGGCTGACAGGCATAGAGGAAGCCTCCTTTCGCGTTGTACGCCAAAAGAGAGACGCCGCACGCAGCGTCTCTCTTGGCAAAAGATCAGGGGTTCAGGGGCCCTTCGTCCCGGGCGCCATCGTACCCCCCATCTCACGGGCGCTCTTGGCCAGCCGCGCGATGTGCAGCGCCAGATAGGCCACCTCCTCGTTGGGAAGGAACACGCCGTACTTGCGCAGCACGAAGGTGCGGATCTTCTCCGCGCAGTCCACCGCCTCGGGGTAGCCCTGCTGCATCTGGTTGAAGAGGAAGTCATCCTCGCTGTCCATCAGTTTGCCGGAGAAAAAGCGGTCGGCAAAAAACTGCAGATGGCTGATGAAACGGGAAAAATGGATGCTCTCGGTGTCCAGCCGGGCGTGGATGCGGTAGGTGACGATGTTGGTCAGTTCGCCGATCAGCCGGGCCGCCTGCATGGCGTCGCCGCCCGCGCCATTGTCCATCCGGGCGTTGACGATGTGGAAGGCGATGTTGCCCGCCTCCTCCTCGGGCAGAAAGGTGTTCAGCAGATGGTCCGCCCGTTTCAGGGCCCGCGCCCCCACCTCGTATTCCTTGCGGTAGAAGTGCTTGATCTCCCACAGGACCCGGTTGGTGACGTTGAGCCCCAGCTGCTGCCGTTCCACCGCAAAGTGCAGGTGGTCGGTGAGCATCAGGTAGATGTGGGGCGAAAGTTTGACCCCCAGCGTCTCCTCGGCGTCGGCCACGATCTCCTGGGTCAGTTCCAGGTAGACCGGCGGGATGGAGGAGAACAGTTCCAGCATGGGCTGGGCGTCGGGGTTGGAGAGGGGGATGAACACGCGGTCGGAAGGCTGGCGGTCGATCTCCTGCCCGGCCTTGCGCCCGTAGCCGATGCCTTTGCCCAGCAGGATGGACTCCTCGCCGTTGTCATCCCGCACCAGCACCACACTGCTGTTCAGCACCTTGCTGATCCGCAGCATAGGGGGTCCCCTCCTTTCCCGTCATGGTCGGTCCGGTCGATCAAGTCAGATCCTCGCCGTTGGAGGCGATGACCTTCTTGTACCAGTAGAAACTGTCCTTGCGGCTGCGCGCCAGCGTGCCGTTGCCCATATCGTCCTGGTCCACATAGATGAAGCCGTAGCGCTTGGACATCTGGTTGGTGGAGGCCGAGATCAGGTCGATGGGCGCCCAGCTGGTGTAGCCCCACATCTCCACGCCCTCGTCGATGGCCTTGCCCATCTCGGAGATATGCTGGCGGAAGTAGTCGATGCGGTAGGGGTCGTGGATGGAACCGTCCGCTTCCACGGTATCCTTGGCGCCCAGGCCGTTCTCCACCACCATCAGCGGCTTGCGGTAACGGTCGTAGAGTTCGATCAGGCTGTAGCGCAGGCCCTTGGGGTCGATCTGCCAGCCCCAGTCGGAGGAGGGCAGGTAGGGGTTCTTGACCCCCAGCACGGTGTTGCCGGGGGTGCGCTCGGCGTTGGGGTCCACCGACTCGGTCATCGTCATGTAGTAGCTGCAGGAGACAAAGTCCACGCAGCCCGCCTTGAGGATGGCGGCGTCCCCCGGCTCGGTGTGGATCTGGATGCCCTTGCGCTCGAACATTTTCAGGATCAGCCGGGGGTATTCGCCCCAGACCTGCACGTCGGCGTAGAACAGGTTCTCCAGGTTCTTGGCCTGGGTGGCCAGTTCGTCGTCGGGGGCGCAGGTGCGGGCGTAGGTGGTCAGCTTGGTCAGCATGCAGCCCACCTGGCTGCCGGGGATGACCTCGTGGCAGTCCTTCGTCACCAGGGCGCTGGCCACCAGCTGATGGTGCAGCGCCTGGTAGCAGGTCTCCAGCATTTTCTCTTCCGGCACACGGCTGGGGATGATGCCCGCCGTGGTGAAGGGGTGGCGGATGATGCTGTCCACCTCGTTGAAGGTCAGCCAGTATTTGACCAGATCCCTGTACCGCACGAAGCAGGCGTGGCAGAACCGCGTGAAGCAGTCGATCACTTTGCGGTCCACCCAGCCGTTGTACCTGGTGGCCAGGGCCAGCGGCATCTCGTAGTGGCTCAGCGTGACCAGCGGTTCGATGTGCAGGCGGCGCATCTCGGTGAAGAGGTCCTCATAGAACTGCAGGCCCGCCTCGTTGGGCGCGGCCTCCTCCCCGGTGGGGAAGATGCGGGTCCAGGCGATGGAGACGCGCAGCATGGTGAAGCCCATCTCGGCAAAGAGGGCCAGGTCCTCTTTATAGTGGTGGTAGAAATCGATGCCCCGGCGCTTGGGGTAGTAGGTATCGTCGGGGTCGGCCATGGCGGCGGCGATCATCTCGTCGTTCATCGCCATGTGCGCCTTGTAGTTCTTCACGTCGGTGTTGGGCTTGTAGGTGGCCACATCGGCCACGCTGGGGCCTTTGCCGCCCTCTTTCCACGCGCCCTCCACCTGGTTGGCGGCAACCGCGCCGCCCCAGAAAAATCCCTTGGGGAAACTCATACCTTTGCCTCCAGTTTCATCAGTGCCGCCCCCGGCGCCACGGAACCTTCGCCCACCGGTTGGATGGTGAAGTCGTCGCCGTTGGTGACTACGATGGGCGTAGTACTATCGTACCCTGCCGCCTTGATCCCGTCAAGGTCGAATTTCATCAGCAGCTGGCCCTTTTTGACCGTGTCGCCGTTCTTGACCTGGGGTTCAAAGCCTTTGCCCTCCAGCTTGACGGTGTCCATGCCGATGTGCATCAGCAGTTCCGCGCCGTTCGAGCACACCATCGAGATGGCGTGCTTGGAGTCAAAGACCGACTCGATGCGGCCGTCCGCCGGGGCGTAGAGTTCGCCCTTGGCGGGCACCACGGCGATGCCGTCGCCCAAAATCTTCTGGGAGAACACCTCGTCCTTGACCTGTTCCAGCGGCAGCACGGTGCCCTGCAGGGGGCTGCAGACCACGCCGCCGGCCGGGGCCGCGGGGGCGGCGGAAGCGGCATTTTCCGGGACGGGCGCGGCGGCCGGTTCCTCAGAAGTTTCGTCCTTGTAGAAGATGAGGGTCAGCACGAAGGAAGCCACGACCGAGATCACGAAGCCGACGATGGCCCACACGATGTTCATGCTGTTCTCGGCGTCGATGTACATGGCCATGCTGGCGATGCCGGGGCCGACGGCCGCGAACCCCTTGACACCCATGATGCCGATGAACAGGCCGCCGATAAAGCTGGACGCCACGACGGATTTCATGACCGACTTATGCTGCAGCGTAACGCCGTACAGCGCGGGCTCGGTGATGCCGAACAGGCCGGAGATACCGGCAGAGATGGCGGTGGAACGCAGGTTCTCGTCCTTGGTCTTGACGGCGACGGCCAGGCAGGCGCCGCCCTCGGAGATGTTGTGCGCCAGGGAGGCGGGCAGGTAGAGCATATCGAAGCCGGGGTCGGCGATGGAAGCCACCGCGTAGGGCACCAGCGCCTTGTGCATGCCCATGGAGACCATGAAGGGCAGGATCGCGGCGACCAGCGCCACGGCCAGCCAGCCCAGGGTGTTGTACAGGCCCAGGATCGCGGCGGTCAGCAGCGAACCGATGTTATAGCCCAGAGGTCCGAGCAGCAGCAGGCCCACCGGGAAGCCGACGGCGAAGCAGAACATCGGCACAAAGAACACGCGGATGGCCTTGGGGCACCACTTGTTGCACCACTTCTCCAGGAAGGACATGAAGATGACGATCAGGATAGAGGGGAACACCTGGCCGGTGTAGCCGATGTTCTGGATGGTGATGCCGAAGAAGGAGGCCCCGCCCTCGGTGCCCAGCAGCGTGGTGGTGGCCGGGGAGATCATGGCGGCGGCCAGCGCCACGGCGACCAGCTTGTTGCAGCCGAACTTGGTGGCGGTGGTAAAGGCGACCAGCACCGGCAGGTAGTACAGCGCGGCGTCGGCCACATTATAAAAGACCTGGTAGACCACGTCGGTGGACGCGAGCAGCCCGAAGGTGGTGCACAGCGTCAGCAACGCCTTGAGGACGCCCGCGCCCGCGATGGCAGGGACCAGCGGCTGGAAGATGCCCACCAGATAGTCCAGGATGATGCCGCCGATGTTCTTTTTGCCGCCGGAAGCCGCCGGGGCCGCCTGGGCGGCGTTGAAGGTGCCCAGCTTGAGCAGTTCGTCATAGACTTCGATCACGTCGTTGCCGATGACCACCTGGCACTGGGGCCCGCCGCTGATGACACCCATAACGCCGGGGGTCTTTTTCAGCGCGGCCACGTCGGCCTTGCCGGGGTCCGCCAGCGTGAAGCGCAGCCGGGTGGAGCAGTGCTCCAGCTGCGATACGTTTTTCTCGCCGCCGACCAGACGCAGAACGTCCGCGGCAGTCTGCTTGTAGTTTTTCATGGATGAAAACCCTCCTCGTTGTTGCTTCCCTTTTGCCGTTTCGGCCAAAAACGGCAAAAAGAAAAAGGACCCAACAGAACACTACAGCAACCCCACTGAACCTGAGCCAGTGCGTTGTGATGTTCCGTCAGATCCTGCCTGCATGACCAGTGACATGTCCAACCGGTACGTTATAGTAAGTATAGCAAATCTTCCCGGCCCAATGCAAGCTAAGTTTTGAACAAAATTGAAGCCGACTTTTTGTGCAGTTTTGCAAAGCCACCGCGGCGCAGCAAAGGGGCCCCGCCGGCACAGGGCAGCGCCGGCGGGGCTATCGGAATGCTTTTGCTGATGTCGCAGGGTCAGTGCAGTTCAGGCCAGTAGTCCTTGTTGGCTTCGATCATATCGTCCAGGATCTTCTTGGCCACGCCCAGGCTGGGCACCGTCTTGGAGAGCGTGAAGGCCATGAGGGCTTTCTCGTAGGAATGCTCGACGGCGGCTTCCACCACCAGCTTTTCCACGGCTTCCTGCTGCTCGATCAGGCCTTTGTAGAAGGTGGGGATCTTGCCCACGCGCACCGGCTCGGGGCCGCGGTCGGTGATATAGACCGGGATCTCCACCATGGCGTCGTCGGGCAGGTTTTCCACCGCGCCCTTGTTTTCCACCATGACCAGGTAGCGCCGGCGCAGGTCGAAGGCCAGGCTCATGGCCACGTCCACGATAAATTCGCCGTGTACGCCGCCGAAGAACTTGGTCAGGTCCACTTCCTTGCCGGCACGGTAGTCGGCCACCGCGTCAAAGATCCGCTTTTCACGGCCTTCCATGACTTCGTTGGCGCGGGTGTGGTGCGGGTCGCTGTCCCGCACGATCTCATCGCCCAGCAGGTAGTACTGCATGTAGGTGTTGGGCAGGTAATCGTGGAAGGCGGAGCAGATGTGCTTCGCGTTGGCGTAGGTGTGCAGCCAGGACGGATCGCTGTGCATCACGTCGCTCTTCTCGTTCTTGGGCATGTAGCCGTTTTCAGCCACATACTGCTTGAGTTCCTCAGTCACGTCCTTGCCGTTGAGGCGCACCTTGGTGAACCAGCCGAAGTGGTTCAGGCCGAAGTAGTCCACCTCCAGGTCGTGGCGGTCGCAGCCCAGGATCTCGGCCATATTGCGCTCGATGGCCACCGGCATATCGCAGATGTTCAGGATGCGGGCGTTGGGGCGCAGCTGGAAGGTCGCCTTGGCCACGATGGCCGCCGGGTTGGAGTAGTTGACGATCCAGTAGGTGGGTTTGGCCCACTTTTCGCAATAGTCGATCAATTCCACCATGGGGTAGATGGTGCGCAGGCCGTAAGCCAGGCCGCCGGGGCCGCAGGTTTCCTGGCCCACCACGCCGTACTGCAGGGGGATCTTCTCGTCCTTTTCGCGCATGGCGTAGAGCCCCACGCGCATCTGGGCGAAGATGAAGTCCGCATCGGTCATGGCGGTCTCCGGGTCGGTGGTCAGGGTCAGCTTCAGGTCGGGGTCAAACATCTCCACCACATGGCGGACGATAACGCCCACGGCTTCCTGGCGCTCGGCGTTGATGTCGTAGAGGACCAGTTCCTTGAGTTTGAATTTGTCCTTCTGGTTCAGAAGGCTCTTGACGATGCCGGGGGTGTAGGTACTGCCGCCGCCGGCGATGACAAGCTTGAAGGTTTTCATAGCAAACATCTCCCTTGCTGTTTCAGGTTATGTAGCGCTTGCGGGCGCGGCGGGATCACTCGTCGCGGCCCAGGGCGTCGTTGACGATGCTGACCATATGGCCGGCACGGGGACCGTAGATGATCTGGATGGTCACGCCTTTGGTCACCAGCCCCGCAGAGCCGGTGGGTTTGAACCATTCTTTGTCCTTGACAAGGGTGGGGTCCTTGACTTCCACCCGCAGGCGGGTCATGCAGTTGGTGGCGTTGACGATGTTGTCGGCGCCGCCCAGGCCTTCGATGATGCGCCGGGCTGCCTCGGCGTCGGCTTCTTTCTTGGAAGCGGCCTTGTCCGCCTTGCCGCCGGCACGGATCTGCTTTTTCACCTCGGCGGCGTTGGCGGCCAGGTCGATGACTTCGTCGCCGTCCTCACGCCCAGGGGTCTTGAGGTTCAGCTTGGTGATAAGGACGTAGAACAGGAAGTACATGACCACGATCTCCACCAGGCCGACCAGCACGTACATCGGCCAATGGGTGCGGCCGATGCCGGCGGGCAGGTTGAGGATCAGGAAGTCGATGATGCCGTTGGTGGCGCACACATGGACGTCCAGCAGGTAGACGACGGTCTGGAACAGGCCGTCCATGACCGAGTAGACGACCCACAGCACGGGGGCCGCAAACAGGAAGCTGAACTCCAGCGGTTCGGTGACGCCGACCAGGCAGGCAGTCAGCATGGAGGGGATGACCTGCGCTTTGCAGGCGGCTTTCTTGTTCTTTTTGGCGGTCTTGATGAAGGCCAGCGCCACACCGATGACGCCGAAGGTCTTCATCAGGCCGTAAGTCAGGAAACGGGTGGACTCGGACATCGGCGCGGTGGGGTCACTGAGCAGGGCCAGGAACACCGACTTGGCGCCGGAGATCAATTCGCCGTTGATGATCATGCTGTCGCCGATGGAGGACCACAGGAAGGGCGACCAGACCAGGTGATGCAGGCCGGTGGGGATCAGGATGCGGTTGAGGAAACCGTACAGGAACACGCCGAAGGCGCCCGCCGTGGACATGATGCCGGTCAGCGCATTGATGGCCATCGCCGCAACGGGCCACACATAGGCCGCCACCAGCGCCAGCACAAAGACGATGGGCAGCATGACGATAAAGACGAATTTGCTGTTGCCGTACAGGGCAAACGCGCCCTTGAACTCGGTGTCGATGAAGCGGTTGTGGACCACCGCCACCACGACGCCCAGGATCATGCCCAGGAACACGCCCATATCTGTGACATGGAAGCCGAGGTAGATGGTCTGGCCGGTGCCGTACAGGTCGCTGGCCGTGCTGCCCTCCGCCATCAGGCCGGCCACCGAGAGCCATTTGGAGTTGGCCGCCAGCCAGATCAGGTAGCTGATGAGGGAGACGAAGGCGGCGTCCGCCTTGCGCTTTTTGGCAAGGTTCATGGTGATGCCCACGCAGAACAAAATGCCCAGGTTGCTCATGACGGTGCCGACGCCGCCGTTGATGAAGGTGCCGATCATGTAAATGGCGCTGCCTTCCGCCACGATGGAGGTGTTGCACATGATCGAAGAAAGGGCCTGGATCATGCCGGCCAGCGGCAGGAACAGGACGGGGCCAATCAAAGCCTTGGAAAAGCTTTGCATGGCGTCCATAACTTTGGTTTTCATTGGCTTTGCTCCTCACTGTTTTGAATTTGGTTTTCCGTTTCAGGATGGCGCCTTCCTGTTCAACGGCTCCAGTTTATCACTTTTTGCACAAAGTTTTCAATAATTCTTGACATGTTTTGAACATGTTCACCACAATCGAAACATGTTTCGTTTTTGGGCGTCCCAAGAGGGCTTTTCTTGATTTGCCCGGGAATCAATCGTATAATTTATTCAGAAAAGGGCCGCGCCCGCCGTACCACACCTTCAGGAGAAAGCGATGAAACACGATATTTACAAACTGGCCGACCAATACCGCCTGACCGACAGCGACCAGCAGCTGCTGCAGGCGGTACTGGAGGCGGTGGAACAGCACGCCCAGTACAGCGTGCGGGTGTTCGCCGCGCAGAACTACGTTTCCCCTGCCGCCGTGATCCGGCTGAGCAAAAAGCTGGGCTATACCGGCTACACCGACATGATCTACCGCCTGGGGTTCCTGGTGCGCAACGAGGACCAGAACAAATCCCATACATCCGACATCAATTCCTTTATTGGGGAGATCCCGCCGGAGCGGATCGAAGCCTTCCTGGACGGGCTGACACAGAACCGCCAGCGCACGATCCTGGTGGCGGGCACCGGCTTCTGCGAACCGCTGCGGGACTTTTTCGTCCGCAAGCTGCTGGTGATGGGCTACCCCACCGTCGGCACCAACAGCTACGAAGTCTATGAAACCAACTCCCTGAACGCCGGGCTGATGATCGTCATCAGCAAGAGCGGTTCCACCGACACGATCCTGAAACTGGTGACCGACGCCCGGCGGCACAACATCGAGATCGCCGCCTTTACGGGGGCGGAGCGCTCTCCCATCGCCCAGAACGCCGACCTTTCCTTCATCCTGCTGGACGACAACATCCTGGATGACCGCAACCTGACCGCCAACTACTTTTACGCCCGGGTCCTGATCCTGTTTGAATACCTGATGGAAAAAAGCCTGGACCGCAGCGAGGCCGTTGCCGGGGAGGACCCGGCGGACTGAGCCATTTACACAACAAGCACGCGGGAGCATTCGCTCCCGCGTGCTTGTTGTATACCGGCGCCTTCCTCATTCGCCGCGGTGGCGGCGCACCGCAAAGTAAACGGCGGCGCAGAAGGCCGCGAAAGCCGCTCCCAGGCAGGGGAAGTACACCCCCGACGGCAGCCGCCCCACGGCGGGGTGGCTCAATGCGCAGACCGCCGCGAATCCCGCGCAGGCCAGCGCGCTGAGCAGCAGCCGCAGCAGGTCTTTGTCCTGCGGCGGTTCCAGGCTGTTCTCCCAGCTTTCCCGCCGTTCCAGTTCCCGCAGCAGCAGGTCGGCGTCCGGGATGCCGTCGAACAGGAAGCAGGTCCTGCGCACAACGGCCCCGCCGGGGCGGCGCACCCGGCAGACGACGGCCCGGTGGGTGCGGTTTTCCCGGATGCGCTCCACCCGCAGGATCTCCCCGGCAGCGGCGGGCAGACGCCCATCGTCCGCGATCTGCCGCAGCAGGGCCTGGGTCTGCAACACGCCCGCAGCGAACCCCGTCAGGCCGCGGCCCGGGCGCGCCAGCATGCGCGCGTCCAGCACAAAGAGGCGGTCCCCCTCCGTCAGAAAAAAGACGGAGGCGTCGCGCACGCCGCGCCGGCCCAGGGCAACGGCCAGCCACACCGCCAGCGCCGTGACGCCCAGGCAGAGGGCCAGCAGCGCGGTCTCCCGCGGCAGGCCCAGCCGGAGCACCAGCGCCATACCCCCGGCCACGAGCAGCAGCACCAGCGCCGTGATCCCCGCCACGCCGCCCGCCATGTACAGGCCGTAGCGGCTCTTGCGCGCAGACTGCGCCGACATCCAAATCCGTTTGATCTTCATACAGGGCCTCCCAGTGGTTCGTTTTCCTCCATTATACTCCCGCAAGCCGCGGGATGCAAAACGGCGCGGTAAAAATTTCTTGACAAACGCGCGGCGGCGTGGTATAGTATCCGCGTAGTTAGTTATAGCTAACAAGCCCGTCCCCTGCGCACACGGCGGGACGGTTTTTCAGACCCGGTGGTTAGCTTTGGCTAACCTTATGCTGCGGCCCGCCCGCCGGAAATGGAGGAAGCCTATGCAACGTGACTTCGGCACCACTTTTGTGACCCAGTGCGCCCCGGTGATGGCCGGGCTGAAAGCGGCCAACCTGTTCCGCTGGGTCGAGCCTGACGCCGGCGCCCTGGCGGCGCTGCTGGACGCCTGGCGCAGCCAGCTGGGCCCCCGGGGCGTGCAGATCGAGGTGCTCAAAAGCTGCCCGCGCACCCACGCCCACCTGATCTACGTCTACCGGCAGGGGCGGCTGGGCGATATCCTGCACCGGCCCGCCGTGCAGGGCTTCCTGTGCGCCGCCGGTTACCCCCGCACGGCGGACTGCCGCCGCTGCCTGGACTGCCTGAGCACCCGGCTGCGGCAGGAGCAGGAGTTCCCCCACGAGATCGGGGTGTTCCTGGACTACCCCCTGCAGGATGTGATCGGCTTTGTGCAGAACAAGGGCAAGAACTACACCTTTACGGGATACTGGCGGTCCTACGAGGACCCGGCCCGCGCCCGGGACCGCTTTGCGCGGCTGCGCAAATGCACCGACGTTTACCTGCGCTGCTACCGCAGCGGCATGCCGGTGACCCGGCTGACCGTGGCGGTATGACATAGAAAGACCACACAAAGGAGCGTGTACGATGAACAAAACAGCAGTTGTCTATTGGAGCGGCACCGGCAACACCGAGGCCATGGCCCGCGCCGTGGCCGAAGGCGCCGGCAGCACGCCGGTGGAAGCCGCCGCCTTCACCCCCGCCGACCTGGCGGCTTGCGACGCGGTGGCCTTCGGCTGCCCGGCCATGGGGGCCGAGGAACTGGAGGAAAGCGAGTTCGAGCCGATGTTCGCCGCCGTGGAGGGCGGCCTGAACGGCAAAAAGATCGCGCTGTTCGGCTCCTACGGCTGGGGCAGCGGCGAATGGATGGAACAGTGGGCCGCCCGCTGCCGGGAGGACGGCGCGCTGCTGCTGGACGGGGAGGGGCTGATCGTGAACGGCGCCCCCGACGGCGGCGCGCTGGACCAGTGCCGGGAGCTGGGCCGCCGCCTGGCTGCCTGGCAGTGATCCCCCACAGAAAACACGCCCCGCGGCGGGCCTGCGATGCAGGCCCGCCGCGGGGCTTTCTGCGCTGCCGCTTTATTGCAGCGTCAGGCACTTTTTGGGGCAGGAGGCCGCGCACAGGCCGCAGCCGACGCATTTTCCGGCGTCGAGGGACCAGGTCCTGGCGGCGCGGTCCACCGTGATGGCCCCCTGGGGGCACTTTTTGGCGCAGAGGGTGCAGTACACACAGGCGTCCCCTTTCACCGGCCTGCCGCCCGCCTTGCCCGCCGGGACCTCGGGGGCCTGAGGGCGGGTGAAGGTCTCGCTGCTTTTTTGGGCGGCGGGCTCGGTATAGCCGGGTACCATGGTCAGGCACTTTTTGGGGCAGGCGTTGACGCAGCTGCCGCACTGGACGCAGTCAAAGCGATCAATGGTCCAGGTGCCGGCGGCGCGGTCCACCTTCAGCGCGCCGGGCGGGCAGCTGCGGGCGCACAGGCCGCAGCTGATGCAGTTTTCGATCTGGATCTCCACATGCCCGCGCATGCGGTCGGGGTAGTGGGCCGGTTCAAAGGGGTAACCCGTGGTGGCGGGTTTGCTGAACAGGTTTTTCAGCACCGTGCCCGCAAAAGGGAAAGCCCGCCAGGGGTAGGTCTTGGGTTCGTGCTTGCGTTGTTCCATGGGCCTCACCTCTCGGTACAGCTGATGCAGGGGTCGATGGTCAGGATCAGCAGGGCCACGTCGGCCAGCTGGCAGCCCTTGAGCAGTTCCAGCATGGGCGGGATGTTGCTGGTGGTGGGGGTGCGCAGGCGGAAGCGGTCCAGGTATTTGGTGCCGTTGGCCTTGACGTAGTAGACGGCCTCGCCCCGGGGCTGTTCGATGCGCATGAAGTGCTCGCCGCCGGGGTTGCCCCTGACCGGCACCGCGATGGGCCCCGCCGGGATCTTGCGGATGGCCTGGCGGATCAGATCGAAGGACTGGAACAGTTCCCGGATGCGCACCTCACACCGGGCGAAGGAGTCGCCGTCCCTGGCGGTGATGGGCTCAAACTCCAGTTCGCCGTAGGCCGCATAGCCCAGTTTGCGGGTGTCGCGGCTGACGCCGGAGGCCCGCAGCATGGGGCCGACCGCCCCCATGGCGTCGGCCTGTTCGGCCGTGAGCACGCCCAGTTCGTGCAGGCGGGTGCCCACGGTGTAGTCCCGCAGGAACGCCTCGGCGATGGGGCGCAGTTCCCGCTCCATCCCGTCCACGGTATCCGCGATGGCCTTGAGCATGCCGCCGTCCATGTCTTTGAGCACGCCGCCGATGCAGTTGACCGAGAAGATGACCCGCCCGCCGGTGGTGGCGTCGAACATATCCAGGATCTTTTCCCGCAGTTTCCAGCTCTGCATGAACAGGCTCTCGAACCCCAGGGCGTCGGCCAGCAGGCCCAGCCACAGCAGGTGGCTGTGTACGCGGCTCATCTCCATCCAGATGGTGCGCAGGTAGGCCGCCCGGGGCGGGATCTCCACGTTCATGATCTTTTCCAGGCACTGGCAGTAGCCCATGCCGTGGCCGAAGCTGCAGATGCCGCAGACCCGCTCGGCGATATAGACGTACTCTTTATAGTCCCTGGTCTCCACCAGTTTTTCCAGCCCCCGGTGGACAAAGCCGATGCTGGGCACCGCCTTGACCACCACCTCGTCCTCCAGCACCAGGTCCAGGTGCACCGGCTCCGGCAGCACCGGGTGCTGGGGGCCGAAGGGCACGATACTCTGTTTTGCCATCTTCCCTCACCCTTTCTGCTTGAACGGCGTTTCCGCACCGATGCGGTAGAGCTTGCCGCGGTAATCCTGGCTGATGCCCTCGATCCGGACGCCGAACAGTTCGGCGGCTTCGTTCTCCTGCAAAAAGGCGCCGGGGAACGCCTGGGTGATGCTGGGCACCACCTCGCTGTCGCCCACGGTCAGGCGCAGGGTGCGCATGTCGTAGCCTTTGCCGAAGGAATAGCTCAGTTCGCAGCCGTCGGGCAGGCGGGCGGCGCAGAGCTGCACCACATGCCAGCCGTCCCGCTTGAAGCGCAGCACCTGGGGCATGAACTCCACCACGGTGATGGGCTCGATGGTATTTTGTACTTCCATGCTCGGTCCCTCCCCTCTCACGCTTCGCCGCGGCGGCGTCCGGCCCAGGCTTCCCGCTTCTGCTGCAGGACCGCCAGCGCCTTGACCACGCCGTCGATGATGGCCTGGGGCCGGGCCGCGCAGCCCGGCACGTAGACGTCCACCGGGATCACGGTGTCGATGCCGCCCTTGATGTTGTAGCAGTCCTTGAACACGCCGCCGGTGCAGGCGCAGATGCCCACCGCCACCACCACTTTGGGTTCCGGCATCTGGGAATAGATCTGCCGGATGACGCTCTCGCTCTGGTGGTTGACGCCGCCGGTGATGAGCAGGATGTCGGCCTGGAAGGGGTCGCCGGTGTTGATGATGCCGAAGCGCTCGATGTCGTATTTCGGCGTGGTGCAGGCCAGCACCTCGATGTCGCAGCCGTTGCAGCTGCTGCCGTCATAGTGGAGCATCCAGGGCGACTTTGCCAGTTTTGCCTTTGCCATGTGTTACCGCCCCCCCTCAATGGATCAGCATAAGGATCAGCCCGTTCAGGCCGCCGGTGAGCAGCGTGACCACCCAGCAGCCGTCCAGCAGGGTGCGCCAGCGCACCCGGGCGCTGACGTTGTCCCACAGCATCTCCAGGAAATACGCCGCCAGGCAGGCCAGCACGGCCAGCGGCCAGCTGAGGGGGTCGCTGTTGACGAAGAACAGCCCCACCAGCCCCAGCATCAGCGTCATCTCGTAGTATTCGGCAATGTTCATCACCGCCAGGGTGGGGCCCGCCATCTCGGTGGTCAGGCCCTTGACGATCTCCTGGTGGGCGTGGTGGCTGGTGGACAGGTCAAACGGCGACTTGCGCAGCTTGACGGCCATGATGAACAGCAGCCCCAGCAGAAACCCCGGCATGACGGCCACCGCGCTGGTGGGCTGGCGGACGATGTCCCCCACCTGGAAAGAGCCGGTGGCCAGATAGAACCCCACGGCCAGCAGCAGCGTCATGGGCTCGTAGGCCATGATCTGGATCATCTCGCGCCCCGCGCCCAGCGTGGAGAAGGGCGAGGAATCGCTGGAGGCCGCCATGACCAGGAACATATCCGCCGTCGAGAGCATGAACATGCACATGAGCAGGTCCTCGCCCGCGAACAGCAGCGACCCCGCCACCGCCAGGAAGATCAGGTAGCTGAGCAGCAGGAACATCTGCACGCTGTTGACCGCCAGCATCTGTTTGGAGAACAGCTTGCCCAGGTCATAGAAGGGCTGGAGCAGGGGCGGGCCCTTGCGGCCCTGCATCCGGGCCGAAAGTTTGCGGTCCACCCCGTCCAGCAGCGCGCCGGCCAGCGGCGCCAGCGCCAGATACAGCACAACACTGACAGCCTGCATCATACTGCACCCCCTATGATCACGCACAGCATCACGGCCAGCACCCCGGCGGATACGATCACCGCCGGGCGCATGAGCCGCCGCATGCCGAATTCAAAGCGCATGTACCAGTTGCTCAGGTACAGGTGTTCCGGCTCGCCGTAGCTGTTGACAAAATAGGTATTGTCCCCCTCGTTGGCGCCGCCCATGTAAATGGGCACATAGTCCCGGTGGGTGGAGCGGGTGAGCACGAACATCAGCGTGGGCACGAACAGCACCGACACCACCATGATGACCATGGTGGTGAGCACATTCATGGAGAGCACCGCATGGGCGGAACCCAGCAGCGTGCGCACGATGGGGTCCACCACCCGGTCCGAGACCAGCGGGAACAGCAGGCAGAGCCCCAGTGTGGCCGCCGCGTGCACGAACATGGAAAGGTACTGGTCCCGGTGGGTGCGGTCGGTGACGGGTTCCCGCGTGTGATGCAGCGAGACCAGCTTGCTGAGCCACTTGGTCCAGTAGAACATGGTGGTGCCGCTGCCGTAGGCCAGGAAGATGACCAGCAGGTAGTTGTTGGAATCGACGAAAGACCTGAGGGCCACCCACTTGGAGATCAGCATGCCGAAAGGCGCCAGGTACATGCCCGCGATGCCGATGCCCATCACGTAGGTCAGCCTGGGCAGCCGCAGCAGCAGGCCGTGCATGGCCTCGATGTCGCGGGTGCCGAGGGCGTTCTCAATGGACCCCACCGCCTGGAACAGCATGGATTTTGCCACCGAGTGGAAGATCATCAGCAGCACGGCGGCCCAGACCGTCTCCTCCTCGCCGATGCCGGCGCAGGCCACGATCAGCCCCAGGTTGGATACGGTGGAAAAAGCCAGCACTTTTTTTCCGTCGTTCTGGGCAATGGCCATCATGCTGGCAGCCAGGAAGGTGAACCCGCCGAGGAAGGAGACCATCGCCCCCGCCGTGGAACCCGCCAGCGCCGGGGCCAGCCGGATGAGCAGGTAGACCCCCGCCTTGACCATGGTGGCGCTGTGCAGCAGCGCGCTGGAGGGCGTGGGGGCCACCATGGCCCCCAGCAGCCAGGAGGAGAAGGGCAGCTGGGCGGACTTGGTCAGCGCCGCAAAGGCCAGCAGCGCCACCGGGATGGCCGGGGCGATGGCGATGACCTCGGCCAGCTGCACCACGCCGTAGTTCCACGCCATATAGACGATGGCGGCGGCAAAGCCGAAGCCGCCCAGCAGGTTCATCCACAGGGCGCGGAAACTGTTGTTGACGGCCTCCTCGGTGCGGGTATAGCCGATGAGCAGGAAGGACACCACGCTGGTGACCTCCCAGAAGAAGTACATCCAGACGAGGTTTTCCGACAGGACCAGCCCGAACATGGCGGCCAAAAACAGAAACAGCATCGAGAAGAAGAACCCGCTGCGGTCCTTATATTCCTTATGATGTTCGTGGTAGGCTTTCATGTAGCCCACCGCGTAGATGCAGATGAACCCGCCCACGAACGCCGCAATGATGCACAGCAGCATGGCCAGCCCGTCCACCCGCAGGTGGGTGGACTTCTGCACCGGGTGGAAGATCTCGGACCAGACCACCAGCAGCGTCTGCCCGGCCGAAAGCAGGATCACCGGGTATTTGCGGTGCCGGATGGACAGCGCGACGATCAGCCCCATGAGCAGGAACTCGCCCGCCAGCATGGCCAGGTCGATGTATTCGGTGTACACGCTCTCGGGCGCCAGCACGATGGTCTGTTTGCCGTCGGCCATCCAGGCGCCCAGCAGGGCCAGGGCCAGCGCCATCATCCCGGCGGCCGCCGCGTAGACCGCCGCGCCCCGCGCCCGGCGGTTTTTGAGCAGCGGGATCACCACGGCGGCCAGCGCGGGCCAGCCGATCAGGGCGGGAATGATTTCCATAAAGTTCCCTCCTTTTGGGAGAAAAAACGTATATTTTGACAAACCCAGCCCTATTATAGACCCCTTTTTTCAAAATAACAAGGGTATGCGCCCGCTTTTGTTTATTTTTTCACAGGGAAGGCGTACAGAGCAGGCCGCCCGTAC
>DXBF01000037.1 GCA_019116705.1 Candidatus Gemmiger avistercoris | reverse complement strand
CAGGGCGAACCGGCGGTCCATGTAGCTGCCGAAGATCTCCATAGCGCCGATGCCCAGGCTGAGCGTGAAGAAAGACTGGTTCATAGCCGCCATGATGACGTTGCCAAGGCCCTGTTCCATCGCGCGGTCCCAGTCGGGCAGCAGGTAGAAGGCCAGCCCCTCCCCCACGCCGTCCAGCACAAAGCTGTGGGCCACCAGCACCAAAATCAGCAGGATCAGCGCGCCCATCATCCATTTGCCGATGCGCTCCAGGCCGCTCTGCAGCCCCTGGGCGCATACCAGAAAGCCGGCCGCCGTGATGAGCGCCATCCACAGCACCTGTTCCCCGGGGTTGGCCAGGGCGCTGTTAAAGACGGCCTCCACATCGCCGGTCCCCTCGAAGCCGCCGGTGAGGAAGCGAACGAAGTAGTCCACCATCCAGCCGGTGACCGTCGTGTAGTACATCATCAGCAGCGCGCAGCCCGCCATGCAGACCCAGCCGTGCAGGTGCCATTTGCTGCCCTTGGGTTCCAGCGCTTTATAGGCCATGCCGGCGCTGCCGCGGCCCGCACGGCCCACCGCCAGTTCCATCGTCAGGACCGGGATGCCCATGATGACGAGAAACAGCAGGTAAAACAGCACAAACACGCCGCCGCCGTTTTCCCCCGTGACCGTGGGGAAGCGCCAGACATTGCCGATGCCGATGGCGCAGCCCGCGCTGACCAGGATGAATCCCAGGCGGGAGGCAAAACTCTCTCTTGTCTTTTTCGGTTCCATACAGGTTCCTCCTTTTTCTTGGGGTGCATCGGTCCCATCCGGAGCGCCGTAAAAAGCGGCGGATGCAAAGCCGCAGGCGCCGCTTGCCAGCAGCCGGGGACCGTCCCGGTACACCCTCACACACCGGCTTTTATTATACGCTTTCGCCGCCGTCATTGCAAGGCGGCGGGGCCTCTGCTATAATGGAAGGCAAGCAATGGAAAGGGGATTTTTCACCATGATCCGTTTTGAATGTGATTACGGCGAGGGCGCCGCCCGGCCGGTACTGGACCTGCTGCAAAAGACCAATCTGGAGCAGACCCCCGGCTACGGCGAGGACGCCTACTGCGCCGCCGCGGCCAAAAAGATCCGCACGCTGTGCGACGCGCCGGACGCCGCCGTGCACTTTTTCGTGGGCGCCACCCAGGCCAACCTGACGGTCATCGACGCGGCGCTGAAACCCTGGCAGGGCGTGCTCTGTGCCGAGAGCGGCCATATCCATGTGCACGAAACCGGCGCGGTGGAAGCCACCGGGCACAAATGCCTGCCCCTGCCCGCCGCCGCGGGCAAGATCACGGCAGCCCAGGTGCGCGCCGCCGTGGAGGCGCACCGCGCCAGCCCCACTCACGAGCATGAAGTCCAGCCGGGGATGGTGTACATCTCCAACCCCACGGAGGTGGGCACGCTGTACTCCAGGGAGGAACTGACCGAACTTTCGGCCGTCTGCTACGACCTGGGGCTTTACCTGTTCGTGGACGGCGCCCGCATGGCTTACGGCCTGACCAGCCCCCGCAACGACCTGAGCCTGCAGGACTATGCCGCCCTGTGCGATGTGTTCTACCTGGGCGGTACCAAGTGCGGCGCGCTGTTCGGCGAGGCCGTGGTCATCACCAACGACGCGCTGAAAACGGATTTCCGCTATGCCATCAAACAGCACGGCGGCATGCTGGCCAAAGGCCGCCTGCTGGGCCTGCAGTTTCTGGCCCTGCTGGAAGGTGAGGACGGCACCGGCTGCAGCCCCTACTTCACGCTGGCCGCCGAAGCCGACCGGCAGGCGCTGCAGATCCGCGCCGCCTTTGAAGCCAAAGGGGTCCGCGTGCTGCACGACTCCCCCACCAACCAGCAATTCTTCGCACTGCCCGACGCCTGGTACGAAGCGCTGGCCGCCCGCTATGCCATGAGCGCCATGGGCAAGCCCGACGGCAGCCACACGGCGGTGCGCATCTGCACCAGCTGGGCCACCCGGCCCGAAGCGGCGGAGCAGCTGATCGCCGACGTGCAGGCCCTGTGAAGCTGACGGCAGCAGCCCCGGACCGCTCCGCACAGGAGCAGCCCGGGGCTGCCTGTTTTTGAAGGGGCCGCCTTATTTGGCGCCGCGCCCGCCCAGGACCACCACGATGGTCCTGCACATGATCTTGAAGTCGTTCCAGAGGGACCAGTTGTCGATGTATTTCACATCGAGTTTGACCACTTCCTCAAAGTCCTCGATGTCGCTGCGGCCGCTGATCTGCCACAGGCCGGTGATGCCGGGTTTCATGCTCAGGCGGCGCTTGTGGTGGCTCTCGTACTGGCGGTACTCGTCCACCGTGGGCGGGCGGGTGCCCACCAGCGACATGTTGCCCCGCAGTACATCGAAAAACTGGGGCAGCTCGTCGATGCTGGTGCGGCGGATGAAGCGCCCCACCCGGGTGATGCGCGGGTCGTCCTCCATCTTGAACATCAGGCCGTTCATCTCGTTCTGGGGCAGCAGATCCTTCTTGCGCGCCTCGGCGTCCACATACATGCTGCGCAGCTTGTGGATGTAGAAGTAGCGGCCGTTCAGGCCCACCCGCTTCTGGCGGAAGATCAGCGGCCCGGGGCTTTCCAGCTTGAGCGGGATGGCCACAAGGGCGATGATGGGGATACTGATCAGGCACCCGACCAGCGCGCCCAGGATGTCCACCACCCGCTTGAGGACCATATCCCGCAGTTCCAGTTCCATGGTGCCCATGGTGACGATGTTGCCCCCGGCGCAGCGCCCCAGTTCCCGGCTCAGGCGGGCCGCGCTGGTCTCGTCGCAGCAGATCTCCTCGATGCGGTCCAGCAGCTTGAGGCGGAAATGCACGGTCAGGCCCATGCTCTCCATCTCGTCCAGGTAAGGCAGGAAGGATTCGCCGCTGTCCATGGGGATGTCCACATAGATCTCATCGAGGGCCGCGCGGCGGATCCAGTCCATGAACCCGTCGTAGGTCGCCCGGACCGGCACGCCTTCGACCTCCCGGCCGACCGCCTCCTCGGGCGCGTCGAGCAGGGCCACGCCGCAGATGCGCTTGGACCAGTCGTCGTGCAGCGCCCAGATCACCGCCGGGGCATGGTCCACCGTGGAAAGGATGCCCACCAGGTTTTCTGCCCCGCGCTTGTTCCGGGCGTGCAGCAGATAGTGTTTCAGCAGGGTATGCGCCAGCACCATCAGCGCCAGATTGACCAGCGGCACCGCCACGGCAAAGTAGCGGGAATCCAGCATGGCCGCCTTGGTAAGCAGCATCAGCGTAGAATAGACCGCCGCCATCAGGACGTTGAAGCGCAGCGCCAGCCCCACTTCCTGCCCCATGCCGCGGGTCACGATGTTCTGCCTTTGATTGAAAAAGAAGAACGTCACGACAAAGGCGACCACTACCAGGCAAAGGGTCTGGACCCAGTCGCTGATGTCGTAGGGGACGATCCGCCCCAGCAGCCCGTCTGTGATGAGCCAGGCCAGCAGCACGCTGACAGCCAGCGTGACCAGGTCCAGCACAAACACATAGGCATATTGCAATTTTTCGCGTTTATTGATCATTCGCCATTTCCTGTTTCCGTCCGCGGTGCGCCCCGCGGTTTTTCCAATATCAGCTTATTGTATCATGTTCGGCTCTGTTTTTCAATCGCATACAGGCCTGCCCTGTATTTTTGCCGCCCTCGCCTTTACGGCCATGCGGAATTGTGCTACTATATTGGGTACAAAGTCCGTCTGTTCTGCCGATAAGGCCGGGGGTACGTTATGGATCACATTGACCGCAAGATCATCGACATTCTGCAGCAAAACGCCCGCGCGCCGCTGAAGGAGATCGCCGACCGGGTGTTCCTTTCCAGCCCTGCCGTTTCCGCCCGCATCGCCCGGCTGGAGCGCGAAGGGGTGCTTTCCAGCTATCAGGCCCGGATCGACGCCCCCAAGGCCGGCTACACGGTCAAAGCCTTCATCAATCTGGATATGGACCCCCAGCGCAAGCCGGAGTTCTACCCGTACATCCAGGGTTGCCCCCACGTGGTGGAGTGCAACTGTGTTACCGGGGATTACAGCATGCTGATCGAGGTACTGTTCCGCACCACCCAGGAACTGGACCAGTTCATCAACCATCTGCAGCAGTTCGGCCGCACCCACACCCAGATCGTGTTTTCCACCCCGGTGGAGCACCGGGGCGTGCCGCTGGAACCGCCCGGGGAGGCCGGCACCTGACCCGGAGCAGGGCGCCGCTTTCCCCGGCGCTGTATCCCTTTTATATTTCCAGGTCCAAAAAACGCGCTCAGCCGCCGGTTTTCCGGCGGCCTTTTTCTTTGCCGCCCGCCGGGGAAAAATTTCTGCCAAAAAGGCGGCCGGACTATTGACAACTGTGTACAGGCAGTATATACTGTACATGTCATATATGAACAGTAAACACAGCAAGGAGGCAGCACCATGGAGCTGTACATCTCCAACAGCGGGCAGGAGCCGATCTACGCGCAGATCACGCGGCAGATCAAACAGCAGATCCTGTCCGGCCAGTTGCACGAAGGCGACGCCCTGCCCAGTATCCGGCTGTTGGCCAAGGAACTGCGCATCAGCGTCATCACCACCAAACGCGCGTACGAGGACCTGGAGGCCGCCGGGTTCATCGTCACCCAGCCGGGGCGCGGCAGCTTTGTGGCGGCCCAGAATCCCGCGCTGGTGCGCGAGGAATACCTGAAAAAGATCGAGGGTTGCCTGCAGGGCGCGGTGGACGCCGCGCGCACGGGCGGCATCGGCTACGACGAAGTCAGCGAAACGCTGCGCCTTTTATGGGAGGGCTGAACATGGCAAGGGAAGCTGTCATTCTGCACGGCGTGCAGAAACAATATCGGGATTTCAAGCTGGGGCCCCTGGACCTGGCCGTTCCCGCCGGCACGATCGTGGGGCTGGTGGGCGAAAACGGCGCGGGCAAGACCACCACGCTGCGGCTGCTGTGCGGGGTGAGCCGCCCGGACGCCGGGCAGGTCACGCTGCTGGGCGGCCAGCCCACGGACGCCGCCCGGCGCAGGCGGATCGGCGTGGTGTTCGAGGACGCCTACTTCTTCGCCAGCCTGACGGCGCGGCAGATTGGCAAAAGCATGGCCGGCATCTTTGGGGATCAGTGGGACGCCGCCCGCTTCGACGGGATGCTGGACCGCTTTGGGCTGGACCCCAAAAAGAAGGTGCAGGCCTACAGCCGCGGCATGCGCATGAAGCTGAGCCTGGCCACGGCGCTGGCCCACGACCCCGAACTGCTGGTGCTGGACGAAGCCACCGCCGGACTGGACCCGGTGGTGCGCGGCGAGATGCTGGACCTGTTCCTGGAGTACATCCAGGACGAACGGCACAGCATCCTGATGAGCAGCCACATCACCAGCGATCTGGAACAGGTGGCGGATTCCATCGCCTACCTGCACCACGGCCAGCTGCTGTTCCACGAGGACAAGGACACCCTGCTGCAGGAATACGGCCTGCTGCGCTGCGCACGGCATGATCTGGAAACACTGCCGCCTGACTGCGTCGTGTTCATGCGGGAAGGGGCCTTCGGCTGCGAAGCCCTGGTGAAACAGCGGGCGACGGTCCGCCGCCTGCTGCCCGGCGCAGTATGCGACCCGGCCGGCATCGACGACATCATGCGCTATTACAGCGGGAGGGATACACAATGAGAGGCTTGCTTTACAAAGACTGGTCGCTGGTCATCAACAGCTACAAATACAATTTCCTGCTTCTGTTGGTCTTTTACGCCCTGCTGACCGCCCTGCTGAAAATGACCTTCCTGGCCTACGCCATGGTCTTTGTGGTGGGCATGTACGCCGCCTCCACCACCAGCATGGACGAAAACAGCCACTGGGACGCTTACGCCCGGACGCTGCCCGTCACACCGGGGCAGCTGGTGGCCGTCAAATACCTGCTCACGCTGTTCTTTACGGCGGTCGGCGTCATTCTGTCTTTCGTGCTGCTGCAGCTGGTCCCGCAGGGCGTATCCACGCTTGCCGAGGAGGTCCTGGGCCTGTCCTCCGCCACCCTGGTCACGATGCTCTACTTCTCGCTGACGATCCCGCTGTCCTATCGGTTCGGCGCGGTCCGGGCCCGCAGCTGGGTCACGGTGGCCCTGCTGCTGGTGATCGCAGCCCCGGCAGCCCTGCTGCTGGCAATGCCGGAGCAGGCCCGGGGATGGCTGGAAGGCGCCCTGGGCGCCCTCAGCGCGCAGGTATCCGCAGGCAGCCTGACAGAAGCGCAGTTCTGTTTTGCGGCCGCCGCGGGCATGCTCGTGCTTTGCGTCGTCTTTCTGGCGATCAGCTGGGGCGTCAGCGTGCAGATCTACCGCAAAAAAGGGTTCTGATGCCAAAAAAGGGGACCGTCCCGCCGGGACAGTCCCCTTTTGCCTGCCATTTTACAGCCAGCCGCCGCTGCGCAGCACGAAGATCCAGCCCGTCAGCGTCAGGGCCGAAAGCAGCGTCGTGAGGGCCACCGCGCTGGCCGTGAGCACCCCTTCGTGCCCCATGTTCCGGGCCATGACATAGGCGCTGGGCGTTGTGGGGCTGCCCAGCATGATGAGCAGCGCCACCAGTTCCTGCTGGCGGAACCCCAAAGCCACCGCGCAGGGGATGAACACCAGCGAAAGCCCCACCGTCTTGATAAAGGCCGCCGCCAGGGTGGGGCCGGCCCTGCGGATGGCACTGGCGCCCTTGAAGCCGGCGCCGATGGATAGCAGCGCCAGCGGCGTAGTCAGCGAAGAAAGGCTGGTCAGCGTTTTTTCCGCGATGGCGGGCATCTGCACCGGCAGCAGGCTGAACACCGTGCCCGCCACGATCCCCAGCAGGATCGGGTTGGTAAGGACCCCGCGCAGCACCCGGGCCGGACGGGGCGTCTGATGCTGCGGCGACTCGATCATCAGGATCAGCACGGCAAAAATGTTGAACAGCGGCACGCTGCCCAAAATCATCAGCGGCGCCATGCCGGAACTGCCGTAAATGTTCTGGATGAAGGCCACCCCCAGGATGGCCGCGCTGCTGCGGTAGGCCGCCTGTACAAATTCGCCCACGACCGCCTTGTCCCTCATCAGCGCCCGCGCCAGGGCCCAGGTCGCCAGGATGCCCGCGAGCGTGGCCCCGGCGCAGAAGAGCACGAACTTCGGTTCAAAATCCCGCCGGATATCCAGCCCGGCCATATCCAGGAACAGCATGACGGGCAGCGTGACCGTAAAGGTCAGCCGGTCGGCCGCCTTGCAGAAAGCCCCGGGCAGGAACCCCAGCCGCCCCAGCACGCCGCCCGCCACCATGAGCAGAAAAACCGGCAACGTGGCGTTCAGGCTGAAAATCAGATCCTCCATATGCGATCCCCCCTGCAAAACAGGGCCGGAGGTCCCCGGCCCTGCCTGTATCGTACCACGGAACGGCCGCCTGCGCAAGTATTCCCGCGCCGTACTTTTTGTTTATACATCGCCCGAAAACCGGCGCGGCAGCCCTTGACAAAGCCCCTCCGGCTTGCTATAATTAGTTGCTGTGCCGAATGGCACGCAAAATCCTTGCCCTTTGCGTGGGCAAAGGGCCATACGTCCAAAAGGAGGTGCACAGAATATGGCTAAGTACGAAACCATGATGGTTACCACCGCCACCCTCGACGAGGAGGCTTCCGCCGCTCTCGTGAACAAGTTCAAGAACCTGATCGAGGCGAATGGTACGATCGATTCTGTTGATGATTGGGGCAAGAAGCGTCTTGCGTACCCCATCAACGATGAGACCGAAGGTGTGTACACCGTGATCAAGTTCACCAGCGGGCCCGATTTCCCCGCCGAGCTGGACCGTATCTACAAGATCACGGAAGGCGTTCTTCGCAGCATCATCATTGCTGAGGAAGAGTAAGGAGTAACCGAAATGCTGAATGTTGTTGCAATTATGGGCCGCCTTGCGCGCGACCCGGAACTCCGCCAGACCACGACCGGCAAGAGCGTCGCTTCCTTCACGGTAGCATGCGACCGCAACGTCCGGCGGGACGCCAACGGGCAGAGCCAGGCCGACTGGATCCCCGTTACGGCCTGGGACCGCACGGCGGAATTTGTGTGCAAGTATTTCCAGAAAGGTTCCCTGATCGCAGTGGACGGCCGTTTGCAGAGCCGTTCCTACCAGGACAAGAACGGAAACAACCGCACCGCCATTGAGGTCGTGGCCAACAACGTCCACTTTGCGGGTCCCAAATCCTCCAACGCCGCACCCGGCATGGGCGCTCCCAGCTACAGCGCGCCCATGGCAGACCCCGCCGAACGTCCCGCCATGCAGCAGGCGCCTGCGCCGAGCTATTCCGCCGGCAGCAACGACGACTTTGCGCTGATCGAGGACGAGGGCGACCTGCCGTTCTGACCAATTGATCGTAAAATTCCAACAAGGAGGTTGCCACAATGGCTATGGATCGTTCTTCCCGCCCGATGCATCGCGGCCGCAAGAAGGTTTGCAGCTTCTGCGTCGATCGCGTTGAGCACATTGATTACAAGGATCTGCCCCGCCTGCGCAAGTACGTGAGCGAGCGCGCCAAGATCATTCCCCGCCGTGTGACCGGCACCTGCGCGTTCCATCAGCGTGAGCTGACGGTCGCCATCAAGCGTGCCCGTTATATGGCGCTGATGCCCTACGTGAGCGATTGATCGCTGCGGCATCTGCCATGCACAAGAGCCCGGCCTGCCAAGGCCGGGCTTTTTCTGTGTCCGAGCAAAAGGCCCCGCCGGGCGGCAGGGGCGCAAACAAAACAGGACCGGCCTATGGCCGGTCCTGTTTTTTATCAGGATGTAAAGCGGTCGCGCAGGTTCTTGAAAAAGCCCTTGCGCTTTTCGTAATTGTCATCCTTCAGGCTGTCCTCAAACGCCTTGAGGGCTTCCCGCTGGGTACGGTTGAGCTTTTTCGGGATCTCCACCTCGACGATCACATACTGGTCGCCGCGGCCGCGCCCGTTGAGGTACTGGATGCCCTGCCCGCGCAAACGGAACTTGGTGCCGCTCTGCGTCCCTTCCGGGATGCGCTGGGCCACTTTGCCGTCCACGGTGGGCACTTCGATCTCCGCCCCCAGCACCGCCTGGGAGTAGGTGATGGGCACGCGGACATACACATCGTAGCCGTCGCGCTCGAACACAGCGTCGCGCTTGACGCTGACATGCACGATCACATCGCCGGAAGGCCCGCCGTTGCTGCCCGCATCGCCCTGGCCGCGCAGCGCGATGTTCTGGTCGTCGTCAATGCCCGCGGGGATCTTGACTTCCAGCGTTTTGCGCACGTTGGTCTTGCCGGTGCCCCGGCAGGTCTTGCAGGGGTCCTTAATGATGGTGCCCCGGCCGCCGCAATGGGGGCAGGGCTGCTGGCTCTGCATCACGCCGAACGGCGTGCGCTGCTGGGTGACCACATACCCCCGGCCGCCGCACTGGGTGCAGGTTTCGGGGCTGGTGCCCGCGGCGCAGCCGCTGCCGTGGCAATCCGGGCAGGTCTGCTGCCGGTTCAGCGTGATCTTCTTGGTGCAGCCGTGGGCCGCTTCCTCAAAAGTCAGGATCACGCTGGCCTGGATATCATGCCCCTTGCGCGGGGCGTTGGGGTTGGCGCGGGAAGATCCGCCAAAACCGCCAAAGCCGCCGAACCCGCCGCCGAAAAGGTCGCCGAAGATGTCGCCCAGGTCCACGCCGCCTGCGCCAAAGCCACCGAAACCGCCGCCGGACTGGCCCGCCCCATAGTTGGGGTCGACCCCGGCAAAGCCAAACTGGTCATAGCGTTTGCGTTTTTCCGGGTCCGAAAGGACGTCGTTGGCCTCGTTGACTTCCTTGAACTTCTCCTCGGCGGCCTTGTCGCCGGGGTTCAGGTCAGGGTGGTATTTTTTGGCCAGCTTGCGGTAGGCGCTTTTGATCTCGGCCTCGGTGGCATTTTTGCCGATCCCCAGCACCTCGTAATAATCACGTTTTTCTGCCATAGAATCAATCCCCTCTATACCAGCGCAGCCCACGGTGTCCCGTCCGGCGCGCGTATGGGTCTGTGTTCTTCATACTAACCCCGCAAGGGCCGCCGCCGGTATTGCCGGGCGGCGGCCTTTTCATGGGGTATCCAAAACTGCTTTGTTTTACCGATCAGACTTCATGGAAGTCGGCGTCCACCGCGCCGTCGTCCTTGGGCTGGCTGCCGCCCTGGGCGCCCGCGTCGGCGCCGGGCTGCTGCGCGCCCTGGTTCTGGGCGGCCTGCTTGTAGACCTTCTCGCTGATGGCGTAGAACGCCTTCTGCAGATCGTCCTGCTTGGCCTTGATGTCGTCGATGGTGCCGGACTTCAGCGCTTCCTTCAGGGCGGAGAGCTTGGTCTCGACCTCGCTCTTCTCCTCGGCGCTGACCTTATCGCCAAACTCGTTCATCGCCTTCTCGGTCTGGAACACCATCTGGTCGGCGTTGTTGCGCACATCCACTTCCTCACGGCGCTTCTTGTCCTCCGCCGCATACTGCTCGGCGTCCTTGACGGCCTTGTCGATGTCTTCCTTGCTCATGTTGGTGGAAGCGGTGATGGTAATGCTCTGCTCCTTGCCGGTACCCAGATCCTTGGCGCTGACATGCACGATGCCGTTGGCGTCGATGTCGAAGGTGACTTCGATCTGCGGCACACCGCGGGGCGCCGGGGCGATGCCGTCCAGGTGGAAGGTGCCCAGGCTCTTGTTGTCCTTGGCGAACTCGCGCTCGCCCTGCAGAACGTTGACTTCGACGCTGGGCTGGTTATCCGCCGCCGTGGAGAAGATCTGGCTCTTCTTGGTGGGGATGGTGGTGTTGCGGTCGATGACCTTGGTCATGACGCCGCCCATGGTCTCGATGCCCAAAGAAAGAGGAGTGACGTCCAGCAGCAGCAATCCCTTGACGTCG
>DXBF01000036.1 GCA_019116705.1 Candidatus Gemmiger avistercoris | reverse complement strand
CGCGCCGGTCACGCGCATGGCCTGGTAGACATAGCTGCGGCCGGACAGAGGATCGCGGATGGCGCCGCCGATGCAGGTGGCCGCGCCGCCGAAGGGCTCGATCTCGGTGGGATGGTTGTGGGTCTCGTTCTTGAACAGGAACAGCCAGTCCTGCTTTTCGCCGTCCACATCGCACTGGATCTTGACGGTACAGGCGTTGATCTCTTCGCTCTCATCCAGATTTTTGAGGATGCCGCGCTGTTTCAGCGCTTTGGCGCCGATGGTGGCGCAGTCCATCAGGGTGCGGTTCTTCTTATCGCGCCCGGTCTCTTCCCGCAGGGCCATGTAGCGGTCGAAAGCGGCCTGTACCAGCGCGTCGTCGATCTGCACGTCGTCCAGGATCGTGCCGAAGGTGGTGTGGCGGCAGTGGTCGGACCAGTAGGTGTCGATCAGACGGATCTCGGTGATGGTGGGGTCGCGGTGCTCGCTCTTGAAGTAGTCCTGGCAGAACACGATGTCGGCGTGGTCCATGGCCAGGCCCTTCTCGTTGCGGAAGGCTTCCAGCGCGTCCTCGTCCAGCGCGGTAAAGCCGTCCAGCGTCTCCACTTCGGTGGGGATGGCGAACTCCATCTTCAGCGTGGTGCGGGGTTCCAGGCTGGCTTCCCGCGCTTCCACCGGGTTGATGACATACTTTTTGATGGCGGCCAGATCATCGCCGGTCAACTCGCCGTCCAGCAGGTAGACTTTGGCGCTGCGCACGTCGGGGCGCTCGCCCTGGCTCAGCAGCTGGATGCACTGGCTGGCCGAATCCGCCCGCTGGTCAAACTGGCCGGGCAGGTATTCCACGGCAAACACCGTTTGCGCCGCGGGCAGCTCCCGGCAGGTCACGTCCACAGGGGGCTCGCTGAATACCGTCGGGATGGCGCGCTCGAACAGCGCTTCGTCGATGCCCTCCACGTCGTAGCGGTTGAGCAGGCGCAGCCCTTTCAGCCGGGTGATGCCCAGCAGTTCGGTCAGCTCATGCAGCAGGTCCTGCGCTTCGCCGTCAAAGCCGGGCTTTTTCTCAACATAAATGCGGTATACCATACTGTCTTTTCCTCCCGGTCACTGCATGGCAGCCAGCGCGCGGGCGCCGATGTCGCTGCGCTTGTGCAGTTTGTCAAAATGGATCTCCTCACAGGCGGCATAGGCCCGCTGTAGGGCTTCGGGCAGCGTGTCCGCCGTGGCGGTCACGCCCAGCACACGGCCGCCGCTGGTGACCAGCGTGCCGTCCCGCAGGGCGGTGCCGGCATGGTAGACGGTCACGTCCTTCCGGCCGGGCAGCTGGCCCAGGGTCAGGCCGGCGATCTCCTTGCCTTTCTCGTAGGAAAGGGGATACCCGCCGGAAGCCAGGATCACGCAGGCCGCCGCGCCGTCGCGGAAGCTGACGCCGGTCTCGGCCAGGGTGCCGTCGGTGGTGGCCAGCATCACGGTCAGCAGGTCGCTTTCCAGCAGGGGCAGCACCACCTGGGTCTCAGGGTCGCCGAAACGGCAGTTGTACTCGATGACCTTGGGCCCGTCCGGGGTCAGCATCAGGCCGAAGTACAGGCAGCCCTTGAAAGGGCAGCCTTCCTTCTGCATGGCTTCCACTGTGGGCAGGAAGATCTCTCTCATGCAGCGGTCGGCCACCTCGGGGGTGTAATACGGGTTGGGGGCCACGGTGCCCATGCCGCCGGTGTTCAGGCCCTGGTCGCCGTCCAGCGCGCGCTTGTGGTCCATGCTGGAGACCATCGGCTTGACGGTCTTGCCGTCGCAGAAGGAGAGCACGCTCACCTCCGGCCCGGTGAGGAATTCCTCCACCACCACATGGTTGCCGGAAGCGCCGAACTTTTTGTCCAGCATGATCTCCTTGACGGCGGCCTCGGCTGCGGCGTGGTCCTGGCAGATCAGCACGCCCTTGCCCAGCGCCAGGCCGTCGGCTTTGATGACCACCGGGTAGCGGTCTTTTTCCTCCACATAGCGGAGCACCTGGGCGGGGTCGTCGAACACCGCGTAGTCCGCCGTGGGGATGCCGTATTTTTTCATCAGGTTTTTGCTGAACACCTTGCTGGCCTCGATGCGGGCCGCAGCCTTGTTGGGGCCAAAGGCGGGAATGCCCACGGCCGCCAGCGCGTCCACCATGCCCAGCGCCAGCGGGTCGTCCTGTGCGACGACCACATAGTCAAAGGCTTCCTCCTGGGCAAAAGCGACCATCGCTTCCACGTCGGTGGCCGCAATATTCTTGCAGTGGGCGTCATAACTGATACCGCCGTTGCCGGGGGCGCACCAGATCTCGGTGCAGCGGGGGCTCTGTTTCAGCGCGCGGATGATGGCGTGTTCGCGCCCGCCGCCGCCTACGACCAGAATTTTCATACTAAAACTCCTTTGACAGCACAACTGCCCGCGGCGAAAAAACGCCGCAGGCTTGCGCTTTAGTGATGGAACAGCCGGATGCCGCAGAATGCCATGGCGATGCCGTAACGGTCGCAGGTGTCGATGACCTGCTGATCGCGGATGGAACCGCCGGGCTGCACGATGGCCGTCACGCCGCTGCGGCGGGCGCGCTCGATGTTGTCGCCGAAGGGGAAGAAAGCGTCGCTGCCCAGCGAAACGCCGGTCACCTGATCCAGCCAGGCGCGCTTTTCCGCGGCGGAGAGCGGGGCGGGCTGTTCGGTGAAGGTCTCGGCCCACACGCCGTCGCCGATCACATCCTCCGGCGTATCGCCGATGTACACGTCGATGGCGTTGTCCCGGTTGGGTTTGGTGATGTCGGGGCGGAAGGGCAGTTCCAGCACCTTGGGCATGTGGCGCAGCTGCCAGTTGTCGGCCTTCTGCCCGGCCAGGCGGGTGCAGTGTACGCGGCTCTGCTGCCCGGCGCCCACGCCGATGGTCTGGCCGTCCTGTACATAGCAGACGCTGTTGGACTGGGTGTATTTCAGCACGATCAGGCTGATGATGAGGTCGCGGCGCTGTTCGGGGCTGATCTCCTTGTTTTTGGTGACGATGTTCTGCAGCATCGTCTGCTCCGAAATGTCCAGGTCCTGGCGGCCCTGCTCAAAGGTCACGCCGAACACCGTGCGGGTCTCCAGCTTGGCGGGCTCATAGGCCGGATCGATGGCAACGATGTTGTAGTTGCCCTTCTTCTTGCTTTTGAGGACCTCCAGCGCGTCGGCGTCGTAGCCGGGGGCGATGATGCCGTCGCTGACTTCGTGCTGGATGAGCCTGGCGGTGGCCAGGTCGCATACGTCGGACAGTGCGATCCAGTCGCCGAAACTGGACATGCGGTCGGCGCCGCGGGCGCGGGCATAGGCGCAGGCCAGCGGGCTGAGCACGGCGTCGGGGGCCACGTGGTACATGGCGCGCAGGGTGTCATCCAGCGGCAGGCCGATGGCCGCGCCGGCGGGGGAGACATGCTTGAAGCTGGCTGCGGCGGGCAGGCCCAGTGCCTTTTTCAAATCGCGCACCAGCTGCCAGGAGTTAAAAGCATCCAGGAAATTGATGTAGCCGGGCTTGCCGTTGAGGATCTCTACCGGCAGTTCGGCGTCGCCCTGCATATAGATGCGGGCAGGCTTCTGGTTCGGGTTGGTGCCGTATTTCAGCTGAAATTCATTCATCGTTTACCCCTCCACCGCGTTGTATTTGTTCACGATCGTATCTTCGTAGTTGCCGGTCTCCAGCGTAATTGTGCGCACGAACAGGCTGACCTTGTTGTTCTCGTTGAGGCTGGCCCACAGCTTTTCGGCAAAGGCTTTGCCGTCGTTCACGTCGATGGCGATGCGCATCGGCTCCCCGGCATAGCTGGGGATGGGCGCGTCGTTCTTCACGTAGGTGCTGATGAAATGCCCCTCCCCGGCCACCGGTTGGGGATAATCGAAGGTCTGACGCTGCACGCTGGCGGCGTTGCCGTCGCAGCTCTTGACGATGGACAGCTTGTACCCGCCGCGGCGCATATCCACCACGCCGGAAATGCGCGGCGTGAAGTTGGGGGCGTCGTCCTCATAGGTGCGGGTGGCCAGGGCGGCCTCAAAGCTGTAGCCGGGGAACAGGTTGTCGTTCATGAAATGGGCGATCGTATCGGTCTGGTCGCCGTTGGTGACTACCGTGGTTTCCCGCAGGGTCAGCACCGCGTTGTAGATAATGAGATGCGGGTCCTCCAGCTTGGCGGGGTCCGCCGCTACCGTGCGGATGCCGCCGGGAAACCCTTCGAACACGCGGTTGCGGCTGTTGGAACTGCGGCCCATGATCCAGTAGGCGACCAGCGCCTTCTGCTTATCGGGGGTCAGCCCCAGCACGATGCCGCGCCCGGGATATTCGTTGCCTGCGAGATATTTGTACAGATTCTTTTTCATTGTTTACACCTCTTCGCTGCAAACCATAGCCAGCGCCCGGGGCAGCAGCTGCCACTCCGCTTCCACCATGACGCGCTTCTGCAAACTTTCCGGCGTGTCGTCCGGCCGGACCTCCACGGCCTTCTGCAGCAGGATCGGCCCGCCGTCGCACTCCTCGTTCACCAGGTGCACGGTGGCGCCCGTCACCTTGACCCCGCGGGCCAGCGCCGCTTCGTGGACGCGCAGGCCGTAGTAGCCGGGGCCGCAGAAACTGGGGATCAGGCTGGGGTGCACGTTCAAAATGCGGCCGCGGTAGGCGGCAATGACGCTGGGCCCCAGGACCGAGAGGAACCCGGCCAGTACCACCACGTCGATGGCGTGGCTGCGCAGCGTTTCCAGCAGCGCAGCGTCGAACGCTTCGCTGCCGGCATATTCTTTGCGGGCTACCACGACGCCCTCCACGCCGAAGCCGGCAGCGCGTTCCAGCGCGTACACGCCGGGTTTGCTGGCGACCACCAGCACGATCTTCCCATCGGGGTTCTCGCCGCGGCGCTCGCTTTCCAGCAGCGCCTGCAGGTTGGTGCCCCCGCCGGAGACCAGTACCGCTACGCGCTTCATACCAGTTCCACCCCGTCGCCTTCCACGATGGTGCCCAGGCGGTAGGCGTCCTCGCCGTGGGCTTTCAGGATCTCGAGCGCCTTGCCGGCGTCCTCGGGGGCGACCACCAGCGTCATGCCTACGCCCATGTTGAAGGTGTTGAACATGTCGCGCTCGGGCACATTGCCTTCCCTGGCAAGCACATCGAACAGCGCGGGCGTGCGCACGTCGGCCTTGGCGATGCGGGCTGCACAGCCTTTCTTCAGGCTGCGCGGGATATTCTCATAGAAGCCGCCGCCCGTGATGTGGGAAACGCCCTTCACGGCGACCTGCTCCATCAGAGCCAGCACCGGCTTGACGTAGATCTTTGTGGGGGCCAGCAGGGCTTCGCCCAGGGGCTGGTCCATGCCCTCGAAGGTCTTTTGCAGCACTTCGGGGTGGCCGTCCATGTCGAAGATCTTGCGCACCAGCGAGAAACCGTTGGAATGCACGCCGGTGGAGGGCAGGGCCAGGATCACGTCGCCGGGCTGCATGGTGGAATTGTCCAGGATCTTGCTCTTGTCCACCACGCCCACGGTGAAGCCGGCCAGGTCATACTCATCCTCGGGCATCATGCCGGGGTGCTCGGCGGTCTCGCCGCCCACCAGGGAGCAGCCCGCCTGCACGCAGCCCTCGGCCACCCCCTTGACGATCTCGGCGATCTTTTCGGGGATGTTCTTGCCGCAGGCGATGTAGTCCAGGAACACCAGCGGCTTGGCGCCGGCGCAGACCACGTCGTTGACGCACATGGCCACGCAGTCGATGCCGATGGTGTCATGCTTGTTCATGTACTGGGCCACCCGCAGTTTGGTGCCCACGCCGTCGGTGCCGGAGATCAGCACCGGGTGCTCCATGCCGGTGCAGTCCAGTTCAAACAGGCCGCCGAAGCCGCCCAGGCCGCCGATGCAGTTTTCGGTCATCGTGCGGGCCACATACTGCTTCATCAGTTCCACAGAGCGGTACCC
This sequence comes from Candidatus Gemmiger avistercoris, assembly GCA_019116705.1. Classification (GTDB taxonomy): domain Bacteria; phylum Bacillota; class Clostridia; order Oscillospirales; family Ruminococcaceae; genus Gemmiger; species Gemmiger avistercoris. The sequence continues at coordinate 1,651 of DXBF01000036.1, read as the reverse complement.
GGCCGTGATATCCACACCGGCGGCGGCGTAGCTGGCAGAATAGCTTTTTTCCATGTCTGTACTCCTATCGGAAGATCTTGCTGCAAGGCGCTGTCAGCGGCACGGGGCCGCTGCGCTCACAGCTTTTTGTTGGGGTTGGAAAGGCTCAGCGGCTTATCGTAGATGCTGTCCATCGTTTCCTTCGGGGGCTCCACCGGGTAGTCGCCGGTAAAGCAGCCGGTGCAGAAGCCGCAGTGGCTGTGGATGGCGAGCTGACGCACATGCTCCACGCTCAGGTAGCCCAGGGTGTCGGACCCCACCAGCCTGTTGATCTCTTCCACCGTATGGCCGGTGGCGATCAGCTGCTTTTCGTCGGGGATGTCGGTGCCGAAGTAGCAGGGATGGGCGAAGGGGGGCGCACTGATGCGGTAATGCACTTCTTTCGCGCCCGCTTCCCGCAGCAGGCGGATGGTGCGCGCACTGGTGGTGCCGCGCACGATGGAGTCGTCCACCAGCACCACGCGCTTGTCCTTTACGGTGGAGGTGATGGCGTTGAGCTTGATGCGCACGCTGTTCTCACGCTGGGCCTGGCTGCCCTGGATGAAGGTGCGGCCCACGTACTTGTTCTTGATGAAGCCCACGCCGTAGGGGATGCCGCTCTCCTGGGAATAGCCCAGGGCGGCGTCCAGGCCGGAGTCCGGCGCGCCGATGACCACATCGGCTTCCACGGGGTGCTCCTGGGCCAGGAACCGTCCGGCCTGCAGGCGGGCGTCGTGGACGCAGGTGCCTTCCAGGACCGAGTCGGGGCGGGCGAAGTAGATGTACTCGAACACGCACATGGTATGGGGCGCGGTGTTGCAGTGGGTCTCGATGCTGCGCAGGCCGTTGTAATCGGCTACCACGATCTCGCCGGGGCGCACATCGCGGACGAAGCGGGCGCCCACGGCGTCCAGCGCGCAGGATTCGCTGGCAAAGACCCAGCCGCTGCCCTCGGGCAGTTCACCGATGCACAGCGGGCGGAACCCGTGGGGGTCGCGCGCCGCGATGAGCTTGGTGTGGGTCATGATGACCAGGCTGTACGCGCCCTCGATGTCGTCCATCGTGCGGCTTACCGCCATTTCGATGTTGGGGGTCAGCAGCCGGTTCTGGGTCAGCAGGTAGGCGATGACCTCGGTGTCCGAGGTGCCGTGGAAGATGGACCCGCTCATCTCCAGCTTGTGGCGCAGCTTGGGGGCGTTGACCAGGTTGCCGTTGTGGCAGACCGCCATGGCGCCCTTGCAGTGGTGCAGGATCATCGGCTGGGCGTTGGAACGGCTGCGCTGGCCCGCGGTGGCGTACCGCACATGGCCGGTGGCCATCTTGGCGTCGTGGGGCAGGTCCTCCAGCACGCGCTTGGTAAAGACCTCGCTCACCAGCCCCAGATCCCGGTGGCCGGAAAGCACGCCGTCCACGTTCAGGGCGATGCCGCAGCTTTCCTGGCCGCGGTGCTGCAGGGCGTACAGGGCGCTGTAAACGGCGCTGACCATATCCGTCCTGCCGGTTTTGTCATAGATGCCGAATACGCCGCATTCCTCGTGCAGCGACTCGGTGTACTGAGAAAGTTCACTCATTCCGCTTTCTGCTCCGTTTTCTCAAATCAGCCCAGCAGGCGCTTCATGACTTCCTGGTAGGC